>JAPTUI010000448.1 GCA_028067895.1 Pseudomonadota bacterium
ACTACGCGCTCGATCGGGCCCGCAACATGGCCGACGGTGCGCTGTTCATTCTGCCGGTCAGCCTCGATGCCACGAGTGCCGCCGATGCGATCGTGCCGGAACGCTTCCGGGCATTGCACTTCACCTTTCTGCCGGACGGTGCGGTGACGCCGGAATTTGCCGCGCGTCTCGCCGAACTCACCCGGGCGCGCCCGGCATGAGCACAGCCCCGGGCGGTGGCGCGGCGACGGTCGATGCGAGCAATCCCTGGCTGGGGCTGGTCTCGTTCACCGAGGAGACCCGGGCGTACTTCTTCGGCCGCGATGAGGAAGTCGCCGAGCTCGCCCGGCGCGTGCAGCGCCGGCGCCTGACGGTGCTGTTCGGCAAGTCGGGGCTCGGCAAGACCTCGATCCTGCGGGCCGCCTTGGCCCCGAAGCTGCGCGAGCACGGCTACTGTCCAGTGTACGTGCGCATCGATTACGGGCGCGACAGCCCGCCGCCCGCCGAGCAGATCAAAGAAGCGATCCGCCGCGCCGCGGACGTCTCGGGTCACTGGACCCAGGCCGGGGTCTCGGCGGTCGGCGAATCGTTGTGGGAATTCCTGCACCATCGCGATGACGTGCTGCGCGATGCCGAGGGCGCCTCGCTGATTCCGCTGCTGATCTTCGATCAGTTCGAGGAGCTGTTCACGCTCGCGCAAGGCGATGAGTTCGGCCGCGCACGTGCCGCCGAGTTCATCGAAGAGCTCGCCGATCTCGTCGAGAACCGTCCGCCGAAGGCTCTCGAGGCGCGACTCGATGAGGACGACAGCGCCGCCGAACGCTTCGACTTCGAACGCAGCGACTACCGTGTGCTGATCTCGCTGCGCGAGGATTACTTGGCGCCGCTCGAGAGTCTGAAGAAGATCATGCCGAGCCTCGCGCAGAACCGGCTGCGGCTCGGTCCGATGCGCGGGGCGCAGGCGCTGCAGGCGGTGCTGCGCCCGGGCGCGGGGCTGGTCTCCCCGGAGGTGGGCGCGGAGATCGTGCGCTTCGTCGCCGGCGGCGCCGAGTTGGAGCACGCCGAGGTCGAACCGTCGCTCCTCAGCCTGATCTGCCGCGAACTCAATGACACGCGGCTCGCTCAGGGCCGCGAGGCGATTTCGCTCGACCTGCTCGCCGGCTCGCGTGAGAGCATCCTCTCGAACTTCTACGAGCGCTCACTCGCCGACCAGCTGCCGGCGGTGCGGCGCATCGTCGAGGATGAGCTGCTCACCGAGTCGGGCTTCCGGGAGAACGTGGCCGAGGAGACGCTGCTGAAGCATCTGGCGGCCGCGGGAGCGGCCCCCGTGGCGCTTGCCCAACTGGTCAACCGGCGGTTGCTGCGCATCGAGGAGCGGCTCGACGTGCGTCGCGTCGAGCTGACGCACGATGTGTTGTGCGGTGTGGTCAAAGCGAGCCGTAATCAACGTCACGAGCGGGAAGCGCGCGAGGCGGCCGAGCGCGGGCTCGAGGAGCAACGCAGCCGCGAGCGCGCGGCGCGGCGTGCGCTCACCCGGGCGCGCGCGATTGCGGCCGGATGCATCCTGCTCGCCGTGGTGGCGCTCGCGGCGGCGGCCTTTGCGTTCCATGCCGAGCGGCAGGCCGAGCAGAGCCGGCGGCTCGCCGAGCAGGCCCGTTCGCATGCCGAGCGGCTGCTCGGCTATCTCGCCGGGGACTTCGACCGGGAGCTGCAGAGCTTCGGGCAGTTGAAGATCATCGCGGAGTTCACCGAGCGGCAGATCCAGTACTTCCACGACCTGCCGGCGCAGCTGCGCACCCCCCAGACGGTGCGCTACGGCGCACTGGCGCTCATCGAGCATGCCAAGACGCTGAACTACCTGGGGCGATACGGGACTGGCACCCGCAACATCGAGGAAGCCATCGGCCTGTTGAAGACGCTGAACGCGGGCCGGAATCATTCGCGGGCGACGCAGGTGGCGCTCGGCAGGGCCTACACGGTGCGCTGCGCGATCCTGTTCGCGCAGCAGCGCGACGGCTTCGGGGCCTGCCAGCGTGCGGTGGCGCTGCTGAAGCCGCTCGCCGATCAGCCGGGTGCGTCGCTCGAGGCGCGCCAGGCGTACGTCGAGACGCTGACGCGCATCGGCTGGGCGGATCAGACCTATGGGGTCGACTATGCGGGCGCGGCGCAGGCGACGCGTGAGGCGATGCAGATCGCCGTCGGGCTCGGCGCGAAGACGCTGCACAACCTCAAGGTCAGCGCCGATTACGCTTTTGCCGGCGCGTGGCGGACCAACGCACTCGTGAACCTGGACCGCAACGCCGATGCGTTGCGGGTCGGCAGGACGGTGCTGACCGTGGCTGATGGGGTGCTGACGCAGCGGCCGTGGTATCGGCTGACTCTGAGCGCCAAGGAGATCACCGACGGGTGGCTGGTCGCGGCCGCCGAGGGCGAGCTCGATCCGCGCGCGGCGCAGCAGTTCGCGCTGCAGGAGCAGCAGACCGCACGGACGTTCCTGACGCTCGATCCCGGGAACGTCGACATGTGGAACAACCTGGGACTCGCACTCACCGACGTGTGTGTCCCGCTCTGGTCGCAGGGGCGGCTGAATCAGGCGCTGGGGTGGTGCG
>JAPTUI010000055.1 GCA_028067895.1 Pseudomonadota bacterium
CCGCCTCGCGCATCTTGGCCACCGAGGCCGGGGCGGCGCGGAATTCCGCCCGGCGATGCACCAGAGTGAGACTCTTCGCCCGCGGCAGCAGCTCGAGCGTCCAGTCGAGCGCCGAATCGCCGCCGCAGAAGATCAAGATGTCCTTGCCGGCGTACGCCGCGGCTTCCCGGACGCGGTACTGAATGGCACCGCCCTCGAACGGCTCGGCCCCCTCGAGGCCGATGCGTCGCGGCTGGAACGAACCGACGCCGGCGGCAATCACCACCGCGCCGGCGTTGAAGTGCGTCCCGGCCGCGGTGTGCAGATCGAAGCGGCCGTCCGCACGCCGCGCAAACTCCGTGACTTCCTGGCCGAGGTGAAACTGCGGATGGAAGGGCTTGATCTGCTCGAGCAGCCGGTCGATCAGCTCCTGCGCGCCGCACACCGGCAGCGCGGGGATGTCGTAGATGGGCTTCTGCGGATACAGCTCGGTGCACTGACCGCCCGGATGCGCCAGAGAATCGACGAGATGCGCGCCGATGCCGAGCAGACCCAGCTCGAACACCTGGAACAGTCCGCAGGGTCCGGCGCCGATGATCACGACGTCGGTATAGATGGGCGCGCCGGATTGCGGCGCTTCGCTGTGCGTGCTCACTTGGCTCACTTCGTCCCCGCTGGGTGCAAAGCAGCCATTTTACCGAGCTTGGGCCCGCGGTGCGCTCCTACGCGCGGCCGGCGTTCGAATCCGTCGGCGTGTGGAAATATTCGCTTTCGGCCGCCAACTGCTCGATCAGCCGCTTCAGCTCCGCCATGCGGCCCTCGGCGGTGCTGATCGGCATGCAGTCCTGGCAGCGCGGATCGCCGCAGGGCTGGCGCGAATAGAGCCAATACTGCAGCGCACCGGCGAGCAATCCGTCGGCGATGTCCCACAGGTCGGCGTCCCGGTCTTTGTCCGCGATCTTGTTGCCCAGATCGACGGCCTTTGTGAAGGCGGAATCGAAGGTATCAGCGATTTCAGTCATGGGCCATCTTCTCCCACAGGCCGCCAGTATACGGCAAAGGGCCGGCACGAATGGCCGCGACGCCACGGCCCGCTTCAGGTCAAGCCTCCGCGCGCCCTGTCCCGGCGAGGAACGCCTCACGGGCGCGCACGCCGATGTCGGGTTGGTCCGTGAAGAACCCGTCGACGCCTGCGGTGAGAAAGCGGCGGATTTCCCAGGCCAGATCGCCCCACTCCCGATCGGGTCCGCGGGTGCGCGCCTCGGCCGGCAGAAAGACATTCTCGGCGCGGAACGTCCATGGAATCACCCGCAGACCGTGCGCGTGACTGTCGGCAATGAGTCGCGTCGGGTGCGCCAGGCGCCCGGAGGCCTCGCGCGGGATGAGGAGCGATTTCTCCGGACCGATGGCCGCGGCGTAGGTGGCGATCTCGGCCAGACCGGCCGGCAGCACCATCTCGGCGAAGGTCTGCGTCCCACCGGCGCAGCGCACGTCCTGCGGGGCGCCGGTGGCCTCCAGCAGCTGCACCAACGGCACGCCCGTCAGGCGCTTCAACGTCCGCAGGATGCCGGTCTCGAACGACTCGACGAGCACGCCGGACTCAGGCGTCGCGCAGCCGTGCGCCTCGAGCGCGCGCACGAGGGCCGGTGCCATTTCCAGACCGCAGGCGGCGAAGTGGCTCGGATGCTTCAGCTCCACGACCAGCCCGATCGGCGCCGGCACGGGCCGGCCGCGCTCGGCGGCGGCGCACTCGCGCTCGCGCTGCACCGCAGCGCGCAGGCGCAGAATCTGCTCGAACGTGGCGATCTCGAACTGTCCATCGAAGCGACTGTTGTGCGGGCGCAGCGCCGCAATGCGTTCGCGTACGCGCAGACTCTTCAGCTCTTCGAGGGTGAAATCCTCGCTGAACCAGCCGGTGACCGCCGCGCCATCGATCTGCTTGGTGATCCGCCGGGACGCGAAGCGGGTCTGTTGCGCCACGTCCGTGGTGCCACTGAGCTCGTTCTCGTGCCGCGCCACGAGCACCCCGTCGCGCGTCATGACCAGGTCCGGCTCAAACGCATCCGCGCCCTGCTGCAACGCCAAGTAGTAGGCCGCCAGCGTGTGCTCCGGCAGATAACCGCTCGCGCCGCGGTGTGCAATCACCAGAGGCGTCACGGCAGCCGAATTGCTACACTGCACCGGTGCTGCTCACTGAACATGACATTTACCTGTTTCGTGAAGGGACGCACGGCCGCGCCTACGAGAAGCTCGGCGCGCACCTGCTGCCGGCACACGCCGGGCGGGCGGCGGGCACGTATTTCGCAGTCTGGGCGCCGAACGCCGCCTCGGTGGCGGTCATCGGCGATTTCAACGCCTGGGACCCGCTCGCTCATCCGCTCGTGCCACGGCCGGACTCCTCGGGCATCTGGGACGCATTCGTGCCTGGCTTGGGCGCCGGCACGCTGTACAAGTATCACATAGTCTCCCACCAGCAAGGCTACACGGTCGACAAGAGCGATCCGTTCGCGTTCCGCTGCGAGACCCCGCCGCGCACCGCCTCGGTGGTCTGCGATCTCGGCTACGAGTGGGGTGATGAGCAGTGGCTGCACGAGCGCGCCCAG
>JAPTUI010000337.1 GCA_028067895.1 Pseudomonadota bacterium
GAACACTCTGTGCCGTGATATTCTCGCTCACGCAAAAGCCTCTCGAATGGGAAAAGACCTGCTAGCACAGCCTTTTTACCACGACAGGGGCTTTTGCTTTTCAGAATTCGCGAATTTTCCGGGTTAAGCGATCGCCAGCACAGCGCGGTTGGTATATGGAAGGCAATTGCGGCAAACTTGGCCGTAATAGCGAAAGTCGCGCCAGGGGGGAACAGGCCGCAGCATGTCCGAGGACTTCTTCAGGCAGCCGATACTCAATTCGCCTTACGAGTATCCCTCGAGGCACTGGGAGCTCGATTCAGCGGGTCAGCCGACGCAGAACGTTGCACCCAGTCGGCGCCGGGCGGACTTCATCACGCCCATCCCCAAGCCCAAGAAGCGCAGAGCCGGCCAGAGAGAGCTGGGGCTCGAAGACAATCAGGGGCTGTCGACCGCAAATCAGCAGTACGACCTCACCTCCATTATCAACCAGGTGCGCGGGGCGGTGGATGTCTGGCGCAAGCTCCCGGAAGGGTCCTGGGCTGTCACTCCTGAAACCGCGCGACTCCTGAAGCACTGGCGCCATCACGACTTCGGTGGCGTACGGCCGTTTTTCTGTCAGGTGGAGGCGGTTGAAACCGCCATTTGGCTGACCGAGGTGGCACCTAACGTCAGTGCCGGAAGGGTGCTGCTCGAACACCTGGCGGGAGCCAATCGCGACGCCAATCCCGAGCTCAATCGGTTGGCGCTGAAGCTCGCCACCGGCGCTGGCAAGACCACCGTCATGGCCATGCTGATCGCCTGGCAGACCCTGAATGCAGTGCGCCGTCCCGGGAGCCGCCATTTCACACGGGGCTTTCTGATCGTGGCGCCGGGCCTCACCATCAAGGACCGCCTGCGCGTGCTGCTGCCGAATGATCCCGACAGCTACTACCGCGAGCGCGAGCTCGTGCCCAACGACCTGCTGGGCGAGATGCAGCACGCGCGCATCGTCATCACGAATTACCACGCCTTCCGCCTGCGCGAGCGGATGGAGCTCTCGGCCGGCGGCCGCGCCCTGCTTCAAGGACGCACCGGCGAGGAGCTCGTGACGACCGAGACCGAAGGCCAGATGATTCAGCGCGTGTGTCCGGAGCTCATGGGCTTTCGGAACATCGTCGTGCTCAACGACGAGGCACATCACTGCTATCGCGAGAAGCCGCCCGAGGCCGATGACGAAGAGCTTAAGGGGGAGGCCAGACAGGAGGCCGAGCGCAACAGCAAAGCGGCGCGGCTCTGGATCTCCGGACTTGAGGCGTTGAGCCGCAAGCTCGGGAAGGAGGGGCAACCAGGCATCGCGCGCGTGTTTGATCTCTCCGCGACGCCGTTTTTCCTCGCTGGCTCCGGTTACGCCGAGGGGACGCTCTTCCCGTGGACGATGAGCGATTTCTCGCTGATGGACGCCATCGAGTGCGGCATCGTGAAGCTCCCTCGAGTGCCCGTGGCGGAGAACATCCCGGGCGACGAGATGCCGCTCTACCGGAACCTCTGGGACAACATCCGCAAGGATATGCCCAAGAAGGGGCGCGGCAAGACCGAGGAGCTGGACCCCGAGAAGCTGCCCATCAAGCTGCAGACCGCCCTGCAGGCCCTCTACGGCCATTATGAGAAGACCTTCGAGCTCTGGCAGCAAGGCAGCATTACTGTGCCGCCGTGTTTCATAATCGTCTGCCAGAACACAGCCATTTCGAAGCTGGTGTACGACTATGTGTCCGGTTTCACGCGCACTAACCCGGACGGGACGGCCACGCAGCACAACGGCCGCCTCGGGCTTTTCCAGAACTACGATCCCGTAACGCTGAATTCGCTGCCGCGGCCGAATACCCTCCTGATCGACTCAGAGCAGCTGGAATCCGGCGAAAAGCTGGACGAGGGTTTTCGCGCCATCGCCGCCGATGAAATCGAGCGGTTCCGCCGCGAAAAGGTGGAACGCACCGGAGATCCGCACGCTGCGGACAATTTGACCGACCAGGACCTGCTCCGAGAGGTCATGAACACGGTAGGAAAGGCGGGGCAGCTCGGGGCGCAGATCCGCTGCGTCGTCTCCGTCGCCATGCTCACCGAGGGTTGGGACGCTAACAACGTCACGCACATCCTCGGGATCCGGGCCTTCGGCACCCAACTACTTTGCGAGCAAGTCATCGGTCGTGCGTTGCGCCGTCAGAGCTATGATCTGAACGATGAGGGTCGGTTCAACGCCGAATATGCGGATATTTTCGGTGTGCCGTTCGACTTCACGGCCAAGCCCGTCGTATCACCGCCCCAGCCCCCGCGTGAGACCGTTCAAGTAAAGGCTGTGCGGCCCGAGCGCGATTTCCTGGAGATCCGTTTCCCGCGCGTCGAAGGGTACCGCATAGAGCTTCCCGAGGAACGGCTGACCGCCGTGTTCGACGAGGATTCCAGGTACGTGCTGACGCCAGAGACCGTCGGTCCGACCACTACGACCAATGCTGGCATCATCGGCGAGCAGGCAAACATCGACGTACGGCACCTCGCCAACGTGCGTCCCTCGACCCTGCTGATGAATCTGACGCGCCATCTGCTTTACAGTAAGTGGCGCGACACGGGCGAAGAGCCCAAGTTGCATCTGTTCGGCCAGCTTAAACGCATCGTCAAGCAGTGGCTGGACACCTGCCTTATCTGCAAAGGCGACACCTATCCAGCCATGCTGATGTATCGCCAGCTAGCGGACCAGGCCTGCGAGTACATCCACGCTGGCATCAATTCCTCGGCAGGGGAGGGCAAGGTCATCACGGCACTGCTCGACCCCTACAATCCCACCGGCTCCACTGCGCATGTCCGATTCAACACCTCCCGCCACGAGCGCTGGGACACCCGCGGGCCACCGCCGAAGAATCACGTGAATTGGGTGATGCTGGACAGCGACTGGGAGGCGGAGTTCTGCCGCATTGCGGAGGAGCATCCGAAGGTGGTGGCCTATACCAAGAACCATAACCTAGGGCTCGAGGTGCCATACCGGCACGAGTCCGAATCGCGCCGCTACCTGCCGGACTTCATCCTGCGCGTGGACGACGGCCGGGGACCCGAAGATCTGCTCAACCTGATAGTGGAGATCAAGGGCTATCGCCGGGAAGACGCAAAAATGAAGAAATTGGCCATAAATGGCTACTGGATTCCCGGCGTGAACCACCTTCAGACTTACGGCCGCTGGGCGTTTGCCGAGTTCGACGATGTCTACGCGATGGAGAAGGACTTCAAGGCGAAGCTCGAAGCCCAGTTCAACCATCTGATCAGCGCCGCCACGGCCGCACCCGGGAGCGTCTGATCATGGCCCGCAAACCCGCCCAGCCGAAACAGGTCGAAGATTTGAAGCACGGTGAAGCCAAGCGCCGCAACATCCCGACTGCGGAATACCAGTCGGTGCAGGACAAGGCGCAGCAAGCCCCCAAGGTGTTACGCTACCCGCGCAACACGGATCGCGATCCGCAGCTCGTTTGGCGCGGCAAGGACGAGCAGGACGCGCAGGACCTCGTCGTCCATGCGCCACCTATTTACATCCAGGAGAAGGTGCACCCGAAGGCGCTGATCGACGATCTGCAGCGCCAAACCCGCGAGAGCCAGCACGAAGCAGGACAGATCACTCCCGACCTGTTCGCGGACTTCAACGGAATTCCCAAAGGCATCGACAAGACCGAGTTCTACCAGCACGACCAGAACTGGACGAACCGGATGATCCTCGGCGACTCACTGCAAGTGATGGCCAGCCTCGCGGACCGCGAAGGACTGCGCGGAAAGGTGCAGTGCATCTACTTCGATCCACCGTACGGTATCAAGTTCAATAGCAACTTTCAGTGGTCGACGACCAGTCGGGATGTAAAGGACGGGAAAGCAGATCACATCACGCGTGAGCCGGAGCAAGTGAAGGCGTTCCGGGATACTTGGCGAGACGGGATCCATTCGTATCTGACATATCTGCGCGATCGTTTGATGGTGTCCCGGGACTTGCTGACGGAATCTGGGTCGATTTTCGTGCAGATCGGTGACGAGAATGTTCACCGTGTGCGCGCGCTGATGGATGAAGTGTTCGGCGACAAAAATTTCGTCGCCAATATCTATTTTCGCAAGACTGGTGGACATTCCGACGACAACGTAGGCTCGGCACTGGATATTGCACTTTGGTATTCAAGATATCCCAGGCAATTCAAATTTCGAAAGTTAGTGAAGGTGGAAGACCTTCCACCAATCGATGAAAAGTACTACGTCAACCTCCTCCTTGCAGATGGCACGAGAAGGCGAATGACCAATGAGGAGAGGCTCCGGCGCTGTGCGCTTCCAGAAGGGTCAGAGGTCTTCCGCTACGGCCCGATCACCGGACAGGGGCCCTCGGACAACGATAAAGACGTGATGTTCCTTGGCCGCCGATTCCCTAAGAAGACAAATCGCCACTGGTCCACGAGCAACGAAGGCATGGACCGCACGGCAATGTCCGGACGATTATTGACGATTGGGAATGATTTAGCTTTTGATCTACGTTGGAAGGAGGTTCCGAAGAGCCTCGGTAACGTTTGGGAAGACACTCAGTCGGGGGGCTTTGGTGCTGAGAAGGTCTATGTGGTGGAGACAACGCCGACCGTGATCGAACGATGCCTATTAATGACCACAGATCCGGGCGACCTTGTCCTCGATCCTACGTGTGGGTCCGGCACGACGGCGTACGTGGCGGAGCAGTGGGGGCGCCGCTGGATCACTACTGATACCTCGCGAGTCGCGCTGGCGCTCGCGCGCGCTCGGATCATGGGTGCACGCTATCCGTTCTATTTACTGGCCGATTCGCGCGACGGGCAGCTCAAGGAGGCGGAAGTCACCCGCACCGCGCCCAGCACGCAATCGAGCTACGGCAACATCCGCCACGGCTTTGTCTATGAGCGCGTACCTCACGTCACGCTGAAGTCCATCGCGAATAACGCCGAAATCGACGTCATCTGGGAGAACTGGCAGCAGACGCTTGAGCCGTTGCGCGACCAATTGAACGCAGCGCTCAAGAGGTCCTGGCGAGAATGGGAGATCCCACGCGAGGCCGAAGCCGGATGGCCGGTAGAAGCGAAGAAGCTGCATGCAGACTGGTGGCGAGCGCGCATAGGGCGGCAGAAGGAAATCGACGCGTCTATCGCCGCCAAGGCTGAATATGAAAACCTGTACGACAAGCCGTACACAGACAACAAGACCGTGCGCGTAGCTGGACCATTCACAGTGGAATCGTTGAGCCCGCATCGGATGCTGGGTGTCGATGAGAATGACGAGCTAATCGACCCGCTGAAGACCGGTCTCGGCGGCGCGCGTGTCGGCGCCAGCTTCGAGCAGATGATCCTCGAGAATCTGAAGGTCGCCGGGGTCCAGCAGGCGCACAAGGGGGACCGCATCCGTTTCACAGCGCTGACCGGATGGCCGGGCAGCTACATCTGCGCCGAGGGTTGCTATCAAGAAGGCGAGATAGAGAAACGCGCGGGCATTTTAATCGGCCCGGAGTTCGGGACCGTGTCGCGGCCGGACTTGGTGGAGGCCGCGCGTGAGGCCGGGGACGCCGGCTTCGATGTGTTGATTGCCTGTGCCTTCAACTACGAAGCGCATGCAAGCGAGTTCCACAAGCTCGGTCGCATTCCGGTGCTCAAGGCGCGCATGAACGCCGATTTGCACATGGCCGGGGACCTTAAGGCGACCGGCAAGGGCAACCTGTTTGTCATCTTCGGTGAGCCAGACATCGAGATCCTAGACCCCGGACAGTCGCAGATCCGTGTTAAGGTACACGGCGTGGACGTGTTCGACCCCTCCACCGGCGAGGTGCGCAGCGATGACACCGACAAGATCGCCTGCTGGTTCGTCGACACCGACTACAATGGTGAGAGCTTCTTCGTCCGTCACGCCTACTTTCTGGGCCAGAACGACCCCTACAAAGCACTAAAAATAACGCTGAAGGCAGAGATCGACGAGGAGGCCTGGGCCACCTTGAACAGCGATACTTCCCGTCCTTTCCAGAGGCCGAAATCCGGCCGCATTGCAGTGAAGGTGATCAATCACCTGGGGGATGAGGTGATGAAGGTCTTCAAGGTGTGAAGTACTCAAGTTGCGACCGTCAATGGCTGTAACGGCACGCGTCCTTTTCGAGAAGCCGCAGCACGCAATTGCGTCACTATTGCTTGACCGGTGGGCCAAGGCGTCAGCGGTCAGCATTGTCGCAGGGTTTTCGACGCCGGCGGGAGTGGAGTTGATCAAGCAGGCGGTAGCAGCGCGGCCTAAGATCATACAGACGGTAGTCGTGGGAGCGGCAACCTATCTCGCGTTTGAGGCCTTCGATAATCTGATAGCTGTGGGTGTTCCGGCGGATCGACTGTATGCGAATCTCGGTCACAGCCGAGCGACCGGCGGACATAAGAATCCCTTCGCGCGGTTCCATCCGATGCTACACAGCAAGATTTATTACATGGAGGGCCCAGAGCGGAAGGCTTGTGCGTTCATCGGGTCTCATAATCTGACCGGCTTTGCACTTGGTGGCTTGAACGCAGAGGCGGGTGTTCTATTAGAGGGCGACGCGGCATCAGTCGAGTTTGACGCAGTCAGACAGCACATATGGGAAGTGCGGAAACAGTCCGTTCTCTACTCCCCTGCTATGAAGGAAGCGCTTGCATGGTGGACGCGTGAGTACCTAGAGGGACTACGGGCGGAAATTGGAATTCCGCAGGATTGGTTGACGGTGCGCACAATACTTTTGTTTGCGGCTGCCGCTCCGTCGAGCCGCCCAAATAGTGGAGACCAGATCTACTTCGAAATTCCGGCTGGAATCGAGCAAATCGAGTCCCTAAAGACCGAAACACACCTGTTTTTGTTCGACAAGCTACCCGCCCATCCGTGGGAAGCACTGATGGCGGAGTCAAGAGCCTCGGCAGCGTATACGTGCAAAACCCTTGGAGCAGAGAATAAGCAGGGCAACATGGAGGTGCGTGCGGATTGGCGGTTAGACGCAACGGCAGGACCGACTCGCGCCGTGGTGCCGTCAAAAGCGTGGCGGCCGAATACATCGAGTGGTATGCAACAAGTCCGAGCGGAAGTAGACAAGAAATGGGTCGTACCGTTCGAATACCTGTTCGACAGAGGAAGCGGAGGCTGGGAGCCAGAATTCTCAGAGGAGGAGAACCCATTGCGTGCAGGCACCGAGGTGCAGCGAGCCTTGGTCGGAACACAGTGGCGCGGTTCTGACGCCGGCGTGCATCAGTGGAGGAGGGTGACGGGAGTGGCCCCCCGCGCGGGAGTAATCCGCGAGAAGGATGAAGTGGCGCTTAGGCGGGCAGCGCCGGAGTCCGGATCTTTCATCCTGGTGTCGCTGCGCCGAAGGCGCAAAGAGCAGTCAACCTAGGAGGGGGAGGGCTGGATGTAATGGAATTTCTGATCGCGGATACCTTTACGGCCAGCCTGGCGCGTTTGACAACAGCCGAACAGAAGGCGGTCAAGGTCACCACCTTCGATCTGCAAACCCATCCGGCCAGTCCTGGTATCCAGATGCACAAGCTGGATCATGCTCGGGACCCCAACTTCTGGTCGGCCCGGGTGAGCGCCGATATCCGCATTATCGTCCATCGTACGGCGGCCAGCCTATTGCTGTGCTACGTAGATCACCACGACAAGGCCTACGCCTGGGCTGAGCGCCGGAAGCTGGAGACGCATCCGAAGACTGGCGCCGCCCAGCTGGTCGAGCTGCGCGAGCGCGTGCGGGAAGTGATCAGGCCGGTGTTCTCACCGGCGCAACCCGCTCCTACGGCGTCGACGGTCCCGAGCAAACCCAAGTTGTTCGACCAGCGCTCCGATGACGAACTCCTAGGCTACGGCGTGCCGCCGGAATGGTTGGCCGACGTGCGCGTCGCGGACGAGGACAGTCTCCTCGTGCTGGCCGATCATCTACCCGGCGAGGCGGCCGAGGCGCTGCTGGAACTGGCCACTGGAGGCACGCCACGCCCGCCGCAAGCGCTTCCTCCGGCGGCCTCGCCCTTCGAACATCCGGACGCTCGGCGTCGCTTCCGCGTGATGAGCAACGTGGAGGAGCTGACGCGCGCCCTGGAATACCCCTGGGACCTCTGGACCGTCTTCTTGCATCCGGAGCAGCGGCAGATCGTGGAGCGAAGCTTCAGTGGACCTGTCCGGGTTTCTGGCTCGGCGGGTACGGGTAAGACTATCGTTGCGCTGCATCGCGCAGCGCATTTGGCACGCGCCAATCCGGATGGACGAGTCCTCCTGGCCACGTTCTCGGAACCTCTTGCCCGCGCGCTGCAAAGTCAGCTACGCCGATTGATTAGCCACGAGCCTCGGCTGGCGGAAAGGATTGACGTAGGCGCCCTGGACGCGGTGGCGGTTCGTCTGCACAAGTCGCTGCTCGGGCCGGTGACGCTGATCCCGGAACAGACGCTGCGAACGGTAGTGCAAGAGGCGTCGAAGGCAGTACCGGCGCATCGCTTCAGCCAGTCATTCCTGCTGTCGGAATGGACGCATATCGTCGATGCCCGGCAACTGCGCACTTGGGAGGCCTATCGAGACGTGCCCCGTCTGGGGCGTAAAACCAGACTGAAGGAGCCTCAACGCGCACAACTGTGGGATATCTTCGCCCGCGTCTGGACGAGACTCGGCGAACGCGGGTCGACGACGCCTGCGGCCATGTATACGGCACTGGCCGGAAGACTGACAGAGGTGCGGCACGCTCCCTATGACTTCGCGGTGATCGACGAATGCCAGGATCTAGGGCCAGCTCAGCTAGGCTTCCTTGCAGCCCTGGGTGGAAGCCGCGCCAATGCTCTGTTCTTCGCCGGAGACCTTGGTCAACGGATTTTCCAGCAGCCGTTCTCGTGGCTTTCACAGGGCGTCGATGTGCGCGGACGCTCGCGAACCCTACGCGTAAATTACCGGACCTCGCATCAGATCCGGCAGCAGGCGGATCACCTGCTCGATCCGCAAATCACGGACGTGGACGGGGTGCGCGAGGAGCGCGGCGACACCGTTTCGGTTTTCAATGGGCCACTACCGCAGGTCGGATCCTTTGCAACGCCAGAAGAGGAGGGCGTGACCGTGGCCGCCTGGCTGCGGGAACGAATTGCGGAGGGGCTAGAGCCTCACGAAATCGGCGTATTTGTCCGCTCGGAGCCGCAAGTTGAGCGCGCGCGACGGGCCATGGAGCTCGCTGGGATTGCTTGCCGGGAGCTCAATGCGCAGATGGAGGTCACTAGCGACTATGCCGCGATTGGAATAATGCACCTCGCCAAGGGATTGGAGTTTCGCGCGGTGGTGGTCATGGCTTGTGACGACGAGATCCTGCCGCTTCAGGAGCGGATTGAGCAGGTCGGTGAGGACGGTGACTTACAGGAGATCTATGACTCCGAAAGGCATCTTCTCTATGTCGCCTGCACGCGGGCGCGAGATCACCTGCATGTTTCAGGGGTCGATCCGGTTTCAGAATTTTTGGAGGATTTATGCGTGCCCTTGGGGAGGAGTTCCAGGTGAAGTCGCAGCAAGGTGTTCAGGACAGGGGTCGAGAACCGGCCACTGAAGGCCACCAGTACAAGAGTGCTCGCCCCGCAACGACGAATCGGCTTCTTCTGGATCCGGAAACGCTGGTGATTTGCCCGAAGTGTGCTGAGGAATTTAACCTGCAGCACGGGTTTGCCAAGAGAGCTCTCGAGGATTTCGAGGCAGCCAGTCGAGGGGCATTGGCCGCAGTTCGGGAAGCTGAACGCGCCGAGGTCGAACGCCGGGCAGCGTCCATCGCCGCGGAGCGTGAGAACGCGACCCAGCAGGAGATCGAGGCCCTCAGGAAGCTGCTGAAAGATCAAGCTGGAGGGCATGAGAAGGCGCTCCGGGAGATGCAGGCACTCACGGAGAAGTCCTTGGAGCCCCAGCTGCAATCGCTCCGAAAAGCCCTAGCGGATCGGGACGAGCAGCTGAAGACCGTATCGGAACGCGAAGAGCGGCTTGCGGCTGCGGAGCAGGCGCTTCAAGCGCGCGCCACCGCGGCGGCTCATGAAAAGGCCCAGGAACTCATGGCAGCCGAGCGAAGGGGATTTGCCGAACAGCTAGCGGAGAAGAATTCCCAGGTCGCAGCACTCCGGGAGGAGCAGCTGAGTCTGCGAAAGGAACGAGAGAAGCTCCAGGACGAAAAGGCAGCACTGGCTCTCGAAGTCCAGAAGCAGGTCGACGCCCAGGTGGAGCAGCGCGAGGCCGTGGTCCGCGCTCAGGAAGCCGAACGATCCAAGCTCCGTGAGGCAGAGCTGCAGAAGAAGCTAGACGACGTCTCGAACCAGCTGGCTGATGCCCAGCGGAGAGCCGAACAGGGGTCACAGCAATTGCAGGGAGAAGTCCTTGAGCTCGCTCTAGAAGACTCTTTGGTCCAGGCCTTCAGATTGGACACCATCGAGGAGGTCAAGAAAGGCGCCAGGGGAGGGGACGTCATACAGCGGGTGACAACCCGGACCGGACAGAACGCGGGCGTGATGCTCTGGGAGACCAAGCGCGCCAAAGACTGGAGTCCCCAATGGGTGGCGAAGCTCAAGGAGGATATGCGGGCAGCATCGGCGGACGTGGGAATCCTGGTGACCATGCCGACCGCGGTCCCGAAGGAATGGGATGCTCAGCAACCTTTTGGTCTGTACGAGGACGTCTGGGTCACAACGTGGTCGAACGCGGTGTGCCTGGCAGAGGTCATTCGGGTCGGGCTCATCGATGTTCACAAGCAGCGACTGATCTCGGCTGGCAAGGGCGAGAAGATGGAGGCGGTCTATGACTACCTTACGTCTCCGCAGTTCGCGCAAAAGCTGAAGGCCGTATACAACGCCTTCAAGGTAATGAAGGAAGAAAACGACCGCGAACGCCAGCAAGCCGAGCAACGTTGGACCCGGCGTGACAAGCAGGTTCAGATGGCGATGAGAGAGTTAATCGGCATCGGTGGCGAAATTCAGGGCTTGGCGCAGCAAGAACTGCCTCAGCTTGAGCTTGAACCGGGTGAGCAGAACTGAGTGGGATAATGATTCCACCGCGAGAATGGCTCATGTCTTTAGGATAAGGGCAACGGAAAGGGGCACGAGTGATTATCAAGTTCTTCGAGATTGCGAACTTTCGTAAATTACTATCAGTACGTGTTGATCTCGCAGAGAGACAGACTCTTTTCGTCGGGGCTAACAACAGCGGGAAAAGCTCGGCAATGCTCGCGCTGCGGCGTTTTCTCATACCGCGGCGTTGTCCGTTTGACATTCATGACTTCACGTTGTGTCATTGGCCCGCAATCGACAAGATAGGCCAGAGCTGGATCGATGCGAAGGAATCCGATTCAGCACTCGACCTCACATTGGAGCCATGGCTGCCGCTGCTTCCGACCCTCGACCTCTGGCTCGATGTGGATGTCGGGGAGATGCATCACGTTCGTGATCTGATCCCGACTCTCGATTGGGACGGTGGTCTGCTTGGAGTGCGACTCCGCTACGAGCCAGAAAACCTCGGCGATCTATACAAGGACTTTCTGGCTGCGGCTGCGGGCGCCAAGGCACTACGCGCCGCCGCGACTCAGGCTCATGCCGAAAAGATGGCGGCTGAAGCCATGCAAATGCCAGAGCCAAAACTTACGCTGTGGCCGTCTTCGCTGGTCGATTACTTAAGGCGAGAGTTGTCCAGTGCCTTCAGTATACGCACTTTCAGCCTCGACCCTGCGGGGCTTCAGGCGCCGCTCAACGGCCAGGCGCGCCCGCAATTGTCGCCCGCTGTGTCACCGAATCTGGAGGGCGATCCTCTAAAGGGCCTGATAAGAATCCACGATATTCCAGCGCAACGTGGATTTGGCGAAGAAGCGGCGAGTAGCGATGAGGAGGACGCGCCTGCCGGAGCGCCGGGCAGTCGGCTCTCTGAGCAGCTGCGCAGCTATTATTCCAAACACCTAGACCCGACCAAGGGACCGGATGTCAAGGATCTAGGGGCCCTACAGGCCATCGAAGCAGCGCAGGACGCTTTCGACCAGAAGCTCACCGAGAGCTTTCAAGTGGCATTTAGCGAAGTCGAGGGCATGGGCTACCCAGGTGTCACCGACCCCAAGCCCAGGGTGTCCACGCGGCTCAAGGCGATCGACGGCCTCAATCACTCTACAGCAATTACGTTCGTAGTTGACGTGACGCTCGCGGCAGGCGAAACGGCATTGCCGGTGCTGCACTTGCCGGAGAACAACAATGGACTCGGCTATCAGAACCTGATCTCGATGATTTTCAGGCTGCTAAGCTTCCGGGATTCATGGATGCGGGTCGGTAAGGCTGCGAGCGTAAATCCCGCCGCCGCAATTGAACCGCTGCATCTCGTACTTGTGGAGGAGCCTGAGGCACACCTCCATGCACAAGTTCAGCAGGTATTCATCAACAAGGCTTACGAGGTCCTTCGTGCCCATCCGGATCTGAAGGACAGCAAGCTGCACCGTACACAACTCGTGGTCAGCACCCATTCTAGCCACGTCGCGCATGAAGTATCGTTCGAATGTTTACGATATTTCCGGCGCTTGCCCGCCGGCATGGTGACCAAGATACCGGTCTCAACGGTGATCAACCTCACCGAAGTGTTCGGCACAGGCGACGAGACAGCCCGGTTCGTAACGCGTTACCTGCGCGCGCAACACGCCGACCTATTTTTTGCGGATGCCGCCATCCTGGTCGAAGGACCCGCGGAACGCATCTTAGTGCCCAACTTTATC
Source organism: Pseudomonadota bacterium (assembly GCA_028067895.1). GTDB lineage: Bacteria > Pseudomonadota > Gammaproteobacteria > Steroidobacterales > Steroidobacteraceae > 13-2-20CM-66-19. The sequence goes on from JAPTUI010000337.1 coordinate 12,734, forward strand.
CGCCAGAAGTTCAACGCGCTGAGCAAGAGCTACATTACCGTGCTCGAGATCGGCGGCAGCCATGCTCATCGTCTTAAGCCCTTGATCGAGCATCTCGGTCTCTTGACCCTGATCATTACTGATCTCGACAGCCAACTTGCCGGTACGACTACAGCGGCAGCGCCTCGGCCGGGAGCCGGACAGACTACCAGTAACACCACTCTCCGGCAGTGGGTGCCGGCGAAAACCGATATCGACACGCTATGGGGAATGACAGCGGAACAGCGGACGCTGGAGCGGGTGGATGACCCGCTATTTGCAATCCGCGCCGCCTATCAAATGCCGGTTGACGTGACGCTGCCGGGCGCGGGCACTAGCGAGAGGGCCTATCCATACACTTTCGAGGATGCGCTTGTCTTTGAAAATCCCGGGGCTTTCGCTGCACTTCCGGGCGCCGGGCTGGTGGCCAGATTCCGCGAGGCGATCAATCAAGGCGGCGGCGCGGCCAAGGTCGGCCTTGCAATGTTCGAGGCTCTCAGGAGCGGCAAGAAGGCCGAGTTCGCACTTGATGTGCTGAATGCAGCTTCGTTCGAGACCCTGGTGGTGCCTCGCTACATCGCCGAAGGGCTGACGTGGTTGCAGGAGAGAATCAAGAAGAAGCAGGTCGAAAGCTTGCCGACGATGAAGGAAGCCGCGGCATGAGCGGCGGGAACCCTGACGATCTGGTAGATGCAGAAGCGGACGAGACTATTCGTCGCTGCCTCAACCTTGCCGCTCCGCAGAGCTTTTTCCTCTATGCTGGTGCCGGCTCAGGGAAGACTCGCTCGCTGGTTCAGGCTGTGCGCGATCTATGCAAGAGCCAGGGGCGGCAGCTGACGCTGACCGGCCAGAAGATCGCAATCATCACCTATACCAATGCTGCCTGCGACGAGATTGTACAGCGCCTCGAGTTCGATCCGCGGGTCGACGTGTCCACGATCCACGCTTTCGCGTGGTCGCTGATTCGCGGCTATGACGCGGACATTCGCGAATGGCTCAACGCGAACCTGCACGCCGAGATCGCCGAGCTTGAGGAGAGGCAGGCCAAGGGCCGGTCTGGCAAAGCAGCGCTCGAGCGCGCGCAGTCGATTGAAAGCAAGACCCGGCGGCGTGAGAGTCTCGCCGGAATTGTGCGGTTCACCTACAGCCCGACGGGAGACAATCGCACGCGCGATTCACTCAATCACGCCGAGGTGATCGCGATGACAGCAGCGCTCCTCGACAAGAAAGCTGGGTTGCGCCGGCTCCTGATCGCTCGCTACCCGATCCTGTTAATCGACGAAAGCCAGGATACAGCGAAGCGCCTTATGGATGCGCTTCTAAACGTCCAGGCGGCATTTCCGGTGCAGTTCTGCCTGGGGTTGTTCGGCGATACCATGCAGCGCATATATGGCGATGGCAAGACGGGCCTTGCCGATGCTATCCCCAAAGCATGGGCGAAACCACGTAAGGCGATGAACCATCGGTGCCCTAAGCGTGTGATCGCGCTCATCAACAAAATCCGCGCGGATGATGACAAGCAGGAGCAGCAGGCGCGTAGCGACGCGCCCGAAGGGACCATTCGTTTGTTCCTGGCGCCTGAGACGGCCGCTAGCAGGCGGGATGTCGAAGCAGCCGCAATGAAGAGAATGGCGCAGCTGACCGGTGATGAGGAATGGCTTCCTGGCCGTGACGGAGTGAAGACGCTTGCGCTCGAGCATCTGATGTCCGCTCGCCGATTCGGGTTTGAACGCTTCTTCGAACCACTCTATGCCTATGAACCAGTGCGCACGGGACTCCTCGATGGCACCGGGCGCGGTATCAGCTTCTTCACCCGCGAATTGCTCCCACTCGCAAATGCGCTGGCGACGGGCGACCGCTTCGCGATCGCGGCGGCCATCCGTCGGACCTCGCCGTTGCTTGATCGACAGCGGCTCGCGCAGGCCGGGAAGAAGCAGCAGCAGGAGCTGGCGCGTGCGAAGACTGCATGCGATGGGCTCAAGGCTCTGCTGATGGCGGAAAGCCCGCCGACCCTGCAAGCCCTATTGCGCTACGTGGCGGCGACCGAGCTGTTCGTGATTCCCGACGTGCTCCTGCCATTCATCCCCGAGGTACCTGTCGACCAGGCGGCCGCCGAGCCAGAGGATGACGCGAACACCGAAGCCGGCGCTTGGCGTCGAGCGCTCGATGCTCCATTCCCTGAGATTGAGAAATATGATCGCTATGTCCGCGGCGTGTCCCAGTTTGATACCCATCAGGGCGTGAAGGGCCGCGAATTTCCGCGGGTGATGGTGGTGATCAGCGACGACGAAGCGCGCGGCTTCCTATTCAGCTATGGCAAGCTGATGGGAACCAAGGAGAAGACGAAGACCGACCGCGACAATGAGGCCGCGGGCAACGACACCAGCATCGACCGGACCCGTCGTCTTTTCTATGTGACATGCAGCCGTGCCGAAGAGAGCCTCGCTATCATCTATTACTCCGACAATCCCGGCCTGGCGCGCTCAGCGCTCCTCGAGCGTGGCTGGTTCGCGGACGACGAGATTGAGGTTGTCGCTGCTTA
>JAPTUI010000684.1 GCA_028067895.1 Pseudomonadota bacterium
GGATCTACTGAGCCGCTGAACGACCGGGGGGCTTCCGGGGCTTCGCTGCGCGGTCAATCGTCCTGTCTGTGCCGCGGGACGGGGCGATTAACTTCGAACCATAGACCTGAAATACGCTCCGTAACTAAGTGTTTAAGCGATGATTATTGGCACGGGGATGCCGGCTTTCCCGAATCGGCGTTCCTGGTGGCTCAGTACGGAGCGACCAGTCGACGTCCAACTCTTGCGCGCAGGTGTGCGGGTCGCGTGACGAGCGGACGGCTCGCCGTGGGCCGAGGTGCGATATTTTTGCGCGAAGGAGGGTATAAATGGGTGGTCGGGTGCGATCTTAAGACAACGAATGCACAGGTCTGCGCCATCGATCCGCCATGCCGCCGGATAAGTCATCGAGTCTCGCCGCCACGCTCGCGCACTCGCAAGGCGAGCGGCTGCGGCGCTTCTTCTCGTTCCGGGTGCGCAATCCGGCGGATATACCCGACCTGACCCAGGAGGTGTTCCTGCGGATGCTGCGCATTCCAAACGATGACGCCATCCGCTCTCCCGAGGCGTACCTGTTCACCGTCGCGTTGCATGTGGCCCAGCAGCACGCGCTGCAGAACTCGCTCATCCCGCCGGCGCACCAGGCGGAGGAACTGCTGGCGCAGTTGCCGGCGTCCCCGGATGCCGACCCGTTCCAGCAGGCGCACGGCCAGCAATGCCTCGAAGCCTTCACCCGCGCGCTCGAGCGACTGTCCCCGAAGGCGCGCGCAACTTTCGTGCTGCATCGCCAATACGGCATGACCCTGAAGGACATCAGCCGCGAGCTGAGCATTTCATTTCCGATGGCCAAGAAGTACCTGGCCAAGGCACTTCAGCAGATTCACCAGCACCTGGATGCGCAGTAGGCGGCCCGTGAGAGCACGTATCGGCAAGCGGTATTCCGAGGAGGTCTACGAGCAGGCCTGCCAATGGTTCGCGGAATTTCGCGCGAGCACTGCCGAGGAGGCGACGCGCCAGGCGTTCTTCGCCTGGTTGCAGCAGGCCCCGGCGCACATGGCGGCGTACCTGGACGTCGCCTCGAACTGGAGACGGGCTGGGACGCTGGATGTCGGCGCACGATTTTCCAAGGAGGCGCTCATCGCCGAGGCGTGTGACGCCGACAATCTCGTTCCGTTTCCGGGCGTCGCTGCGCGGCCTGAGGGTCGGCGCCGGTCGAGGGGGCTGACGCCCGCGCATGTGTCCTGGGCCGCGGGTCTGTTTGCGCTGATCGGGACAGGGCTGATCGCGCTGTGGATGCATGCCGGCACGACGACGTACTCCACCGGGATCGGCCAGAAACGCACCATCACGCTGGCGGACGGCTCGGTGGTGGAGTTGAACGCCCGCTCCCGGATCATCGTGCACTACACCCAGCGGGAGCGCGACATCGATCTGGTGCGCGGCCAAGCGCTCTTTGCCGACACGTTCGAGCCGAATCGCCCGTTCATCGTACGCAGCCGCGCCACCGTGGTGCGCGCAATCGGCACCCAATTTGATGTGAACCTCCTGCATTCGGAAGCCATCGTCACTGTCATCGAGGGCAAAGTTGCGGTGGCGCGGCCGCGCCCGCTCCGCGTCAGTGCGGCCGCTCGGCTCTCCCCACTGACCCGGCACCGTGCGGGAGATCTCTCGCTGGTCTACCTCAGCGCCGGGGAGCAAATCACGGTGTCCCCGACGCGCCGCCTGCGGCCAGTGTCGGCAAATACCACGGATGCGATTGCGTGGGTGCACCACAAGCTCATCTTTGCTGCGACTGCCTTGAGCGATGTCGTGCAGGAATTCAACCGCTACAACGCCCGGCACATGGTGATCGCGTCCCCCTCGCTCGAGTCCTTCAAGATCGATGGGGTATTCTCCTCGACCAATCCCGACTCCCTGATCGCGTTCCTGCGTCAGTACCCGGGCATCGAGGTGCGGGACGCCGGCGGGCGGGTGCTCATCCTGCGGCGGGTGCCGAAATAGGATTTTCCGCCCCGGGGGGTATAAAGCGGAGGTCGCGACGCTCTTTCTGCCCAGAGGGCGAGCGTCATGGGGTGTCGCATAACGCCCGCCGATCATTACCTATCACAAAACGATTAGGCGGAAGTTCTTCGGTCGGCGGAGCAAAGTTTCCCTGTAGTTTCAACGACATCGAGTAGAGATGGGTGTTCCGTTTCTGTCTACGCGGCGATCTGGTTGATCAACTCCAGGGCGCGGCGCTGTGTTGCAGTGGGCGTGGTGAGCAGATCGAAGGTGCCTGAGCGCTCGACCGGCCCTGGGGTGCGGCAGGTGTTGCGCACGATGGAGGAGAGATCCTCCAGGAGAGTGCGCAAGCTGTGCGCCGGCGTGCCATCGGGCAGAGTGTGCGTGATGAGCTTCTGCAGCGCATCTTCCGAGCGCTCGGCTGGGGCGACGGGATCGCGGTGTGCCTTGGCGGCTTGATCTTCGTCGGCGAAGAGCAAGGGACGCCAGGCCTCGAGCAGATGCCACTCGACGTAATAGGCGAGCATGCACAGGAAGATGTGCGCCCGAACGCGGTTCTCCAGATGATGGTGGATCGGGCGCACC
>JAPTUI010000370.1 GCA_028067895.1 Pseudomonadota bacterium
TGGTCGTACGCGAAGTCTCCCCAACCTCCCCGCCCTCGGTCGCCTATGCGCTGACGCCGCTCGGGCGGGAACTCGTTCCGGTGATCGACGCGATGGTGCGCGTCGGCACCCGGCTGGTGCGCTCGGCACCCCAGGCAAGGGCGGGCGCACGCGGCGCGCGCTGAGGGCTCGGCGCGGGGCGCTGCGATCGCCGGCGCCGAGGGCACGCTGCATCAGCACCGAGTCGAGCCAGCGGCCGAACGTGTAACCCACCGACTTCAGGGTGCCGATCGGCTCGAAGCCGCAGCGCCGGTGCAGCACGATGGAATCTGTGTTGGCGGTGTCGCCGATCACCGCAATCATCTGCCGCCACGGGCCGGCTTCGCAGCGTTCGATCACGCAGTCGAGCGGCGCGCGGTACGTACCTGCACGCCTATCCGATGACCTGCGTGCCAGCGGCCGCAATGACGAGCTTGAACGACTGCGCGAGCGGCAGGTGCATCTCCCCGATGAAGCAGTTGCCCAGCGCCACTGATTGAGCCTGCGCGTACTCCAGGGGTGCATCGGCGAGCGCTCCGTGCGTGCAGCAGCGTCGCCAGACATCGCCGATGGGATGGAACCTCGAGCGCAGATTCGGGCCACCGTTCACCATGTGGATCCGCACCGTCTCGCCGCCCCGCGCGCGCATCGGACCGATACCCACCGCCGCCAAAACCTGGACTCGGTCGTTGAACCGCACGAAGTTCGGCTGCTCGCGCACCCCGCTCACATAGTCGAAATGCAACAGTCCACTCGAGCCGAACGGCTCGCGCGTATACAACTCGGGCGGGCCGCGAAAAGACTCCCGGTCCACCGGCGCCGGCCCCGCCCGGCGGCGCCATCGTCGCGAGCGCCCCGTCGCCGCTACCGTAAACCGCATGCACGTCCCGGCAGTGCGATCGCATGTTGGTCGAGGCACTGCGCACGGTGAGCGTCACGGTATCCCCCTGACGGACGCGAATCAGCGGGCCCGGCACCGGTCCGTTCCAGGTCATCAAGCCGATTTCACTGCCGTCAACGAGCCCGGCACGCATCTCGCGCACCGCAAGCATCACATCGTGGTGAACGGCGCGGTTGCGCCGGATCGACGGCGGCATCGCACCTGGAGCAGCAGCGACCGTGGCCGTGTGGCTCACTTCATCGGCCCGCGCCGGTGGCACGACGCTGCTCGCCACACCGGCCAAGAGCGCCCCGGCGGCAGCCGCGGTACTCGCGCCCTCATGAATATCGTTTGGCGATATTGTGGGCCCGACCTGGGGCCGCCTGCGACAGGTACCGACCCTGCGCGCCGTGGTACTTGCCGCAGAGCGTCGCGCATCCCCGTCAGCGCCGACCCGCCCGGTAGCCGTCGGTGAGCGTCTTCAGGAAGGCGATGACCTCACCGATTTGCCGCCGGGTGAGCGCCGGGGGCTGCCCAGGATGGCGGTTGAACGGTGCATCCGTGGTATCGACGTTACCGCGGAAGCGGCGTGGCAGGTCGTTGAATTTGATGACCCGTCCGGCGGCATTGCGCGGGTAGAAGCGCCCCGGATGCAAGTCGCGGTTGACGTACCAGTCGAGGACCTGACGGAGCGTGTGGAACACGCCGTTGTGGAAGAACACGTGCCGCGTCGCCACGTTACGCAGCGACGGGGTAAGGAACATACCGCAGTACTGATGCTCGCTGCGCAGGTCGGCACGGTATGGACCGCACAGCCCGAGGTCGTAGTACTGCGGGTTGCGGTTCGCCGGGATCGCCGGGTTGCGCGGCACGCCAAGCGCCTCGTACTGGAAGTCCGTGAACAGCGGCGGCAGTCGATCCGGGCCCGGCTGATCGAGGTGGCAGGCTGCGCAGTTGCCCTTGTTCGGATCGTTGAACAGCTCGTAGCCGCGCAGCTGCGCCGGGGTGAATCGCGCCTTGCCTTCCAGCCAGGCATCGAATTTGCTCGAAAACGGATGGAAGCTGCGATCCTCGATTTCGAAGCGTGCAATGGCGAACATCGCTTCGGCGACCGCAAGATGCGCGTTGTCGAACACCGCCGGCCCGAACAGCCGAACGAACATCCGTGCGTACGGTCCTCGGCGCAGCTTCGCCGCCACCACCCGTGCACTGCCGCCGTCCATCTCCGCCGGGTTGTAGAGCGGTCCGTTCGCCTGCTGCTCGAGGGTGTTGACCCGTCCGTCCCAGAACAGCCCGCCCTGCGGCACGAGATTGACCGCCGCGGCGAACGGCCGGCCCGCACTCTTGCGTACCCGGCGGTGCGTGGCGGCAGCGCGCACCTGGCGTACCAGGGGCACCGGGACGTCGGTGCCGTTTTGCAGATCCGGGCCGATCGTGAAGGGCGGCTGGCGGTACAGATAGCGCAATGAGGGCACGGCGCGAACCCCCGGGGTGCGCCGCGCCGGCCCGCCGAGCGCCACCGGGGCGGCGCCCGCGGGGCCGTACGCATGCGCAGGGCTGTGGCAGCTGGCGCATGAGAGCCGTCCGGAGCCAGACAGCGCTGGATCGAAGAACAAGTGCCGTCCGAGCCGCGCCAGCGCCG
>JAPTUI010000477.1 GCA_028067895.1 Pseudomonadota bacterium
TGGCGCGCAAGCTCGCCCTGCAGGCGTTGTATCGCTGGCAGATCAACGAGTGCCCCTGGCAGGATCTGGTGCAGGAGTTCGGTGCGGCCGAGGACATGCCGCGCGCCGACTCGGAGTACTTCCGGGAACTGGTCGAGGGGATCTGTGCGGCGCGCACGGCACTCGATGAGCAACTCGCAGGGTTCATCGACCGCACCCCGGCATTACTCGATCCGGTCGAGCATGCGGCGCTGCTCATCGGCCTGTACGAACTGGCGCATCGGCTGGACGTGCCGTACAAAGTGGCCATCAATGAGGCGGTGTCACTGGCGAAGCGATTCGGGGCGACCGACGGGCACAAGTACGTCAACGCGGTGCTCGATCGAGCCGCGCGCGAACTGCGTCCGGCGGAACGCTAATCCGTTCATCCTGCGCCGCTACGCGCATGGCACTGTCTGAATTCGATCTGATCGACCGTTATTTCCGCAGCAGCGGTGCGGCGCGTGCCGACGTGCGCCTCGGCGTGGGCGACGATGCGGCGTTGCTGGAATGTCCGGCAGGCATGACGCTCGTGGCGGCGGTCGACACTCTCGTCGACGGCGTGCATTTTCCGCACGGCTGCCGGCCGGAATCGGTGGGGCACCGGGCCCTGGCGGTGAATCTGAGCGATCTGGCCGCGATGGGCGCTCGGCCCGCATGGGCACTGTTGGCGCTGACGCTGCCGTCGGCCGAAGTTCCGTGGCTCGAGGGATTTTCCGCAGCCTTCAGCGCGCTCGCGCTGCGGCACGGAGTGGCGCTGGTCGGCGGCGATACCACCCAGGGTCCGCTCGCGGTCTCGGTGACGCTGCTGGGTTGGTTGCCGGCGGGCGGCGCACTGCGGCGCAGCGGCGCCGCTCCGGGGGACGCGCTGTTCGTCTCCGGTACGCCGGGCGATGCGGCCGCGGGGCTGGCCTTGGAACAGGGTCGCCTCGCCGCCGAGGCGGCCCGCGAATTCCTGCGTGAGCGATTTCTCTTTCCCGAGCCGCGCGTCGCGCTCGGGGAGCGACTGCGAGGATACGCGAGCGCGTGCATCGATGTGTCGGACGGACTGCTGGCCGATGCGCTGAAGCTCGCACGCGCCAGCGGCTGCGGCGTAGAACTCGAGGCGGCCCGATTGCCCCTGTCCGCGCCGCTGCGCGCGCTCGGTGCGGCACGGGCCCGGGACTTCGCACTCACCGGCGGCGACGATTACGAACTGTGCTTCACCGTGCCCGTGGAGCGTCTCGCACAACTGCAAGCCGAACTGCCGAGCGAGCTCTGGGGATATACGCGCATCGGAACGGTATGCGTCGAGACCGGTGCACACGTGCGGGATGAGCGCGGAGTGAAGACCGTGGCGGCCCCAGGGTACGATCATTTCACGGCGCCCTGAGGGTGTGAATATGTAAAGTATGCGCCGCGATCTGGTCGGCTAATCCATGGGGCGCATCACAGCGCGCCGCTCAGGTGCCGCCCTATGCTGCAGTGTGCCACACCACTCGCTGCGAACCATGCCCGCTCACGCTTCAGGACCCGCCGTGCATCCCCGCACCAGTGACCGTAGCGCTCCGGAGCGGATCGGGAAATACGAAGTCATCAAGGAAGTCGGGCGCGGCAGCACCGGTGTGGTGTACCTGTCGCACGATGCCTATTACGGGCGCGACGTGGCCATCAAGGTCTACAACGTCGACACCGGTGCGGACGATCAGCGCGCCCGGGCCGCCCGCAAGATGTTCCTCTCCGAGGCGCATCTGGTCGGCATGCTGCAACACCCGTACGTGCTGCCGATTTACGACGCGGGTGAGGAGAATGGGCGTTGCTACATCGTCAGCGAATACGTTCACCACGCACGTACGCTGACGACGTATTGCCGTGCCGACAACCTGCTTCCGCTCAACGACGTCATTGAAATCATCTTCAAGTGCGCCAAGGCGCTGCATTATGCGCACACCCGCGGGGTAATCCACCGCGACATCAAGCCCTCGAACCTCCTGCTCACCCAGGAGGGTGAAGTCCGCATCATCGACTTCGGCATCGCTTTGGTGTCGGATGCGGACATCTCGCGTATCGAGGGGATCGCCGGCAGTCCCTCGTACATGTCTCCGGAACAGGTGCAGAGCCTTGAGCTGACTGCGAGCTCCGACATTTACTCCCTCGGGGCCGTGATGTACGAGCTGCTCACCGGGACGCGGCCGTTTCGAGCCGGCAATCTGCAGAAGCTCCTGCACCAGATCGTCTACGCGACCCCGCCCCCGATCCACAAAGTGCGCACCGATGTGTCCGAGGAGCTTGAGAACATCGTGGTGACGGCGCTGCAGAAAGATCCCCAGAAGCGCCAGCGCACGGGGCTCGAGCTTGCCGCGGAACTGGCTCGGGTGCACCACCGGCTGCGCCAGAGCAATCTGCGCCTGGATCTGCAGGAGCAGTTCGGTGTTCTGCGGCGGTTGAAGTTCTTCCACGAGTTCTCGCACCCCGAGGTCACCGAGGTGCTGCACGCGAGCGCCTGGCAGCAGTACGCGGCCTGGGAGGAGATCGTGCGCGAG
>JAPTUI010000086.1 GCA_028067895.1 Pseudomonadota bacterium
GTAGACAGAAACCGCACAGCCCACTCTCACATATGTCGCTGAGCCCGCAGGAAAACTTCGCTTCGCTAGAGGGTGAACTTCAGACTAGAGCGCAGCCAGGATGCGCCCACACAGTCGGTGATGCTGCCGCACCTGCTCATAGCCCGCCTCCCAGGCGAACAGATGCCCTTCCCATTCGCTCGACATGTAACCCCGATATCCGCCCTGTACGAACAGGGGGAGAATCTCCCCGTACGGGATGCTGCTCTCATCGCCGTGCGCGTCAAAATCGTAGAACTTGCCGTGCAGATGGATGATCTGCGGCATGATCTCCAGCCAGGCTTGCGGCTTGTGCGGACTCAACATACTGAACATCACGGACAGAGCGCTGGCCTTGGAGGGATCGACGTTGAGTTGTGCGGCGCGGCGATTGAATTCGTCGCGCTTCCATTGCGGGCTCTCCGACCCCTTCCAGATCGACACCGCCAGATCCAGCGCCTGTTCCTCGACGCCCCGGCGACGCAGAATCTCAAGGTAGCTCGCCGGCAGGGTCTTCGCGCAAGTGCCGAAGTCGGGCACAAAGCCGAGGAACGGTGAGTTCACCTGCGCATAGAGCTCCCGATACGCCATCACGGGCGCGGAATCGACTCCGAGCGGCGCGTGAATTTCCGGTCCCACCTTGATTTGGAGTTTCTCGATCAGCGGCAGCAGCAAACGCATCGACTCTGCTGGCGCAGCAAACTGGGTTTTGACAACCGGAAACCCGAGCTTCGCCGCAGCGCGGATCTGAGGCTCGAGATAATCTGCGGCTTCTTGTGCATTCATCATCTGGCCGCGGCGGATGCCCGTGTCCGCATTCGCCGAAAGACACGAGGGTTCCAGCCGGTGCCGTGCCATGAGCTCGCGGAAACGATCGGCGAACTCGTCGCTGATGGCCGGAAAGCCGCGGATGCTCTGGAAACCGACCAGCTCGAGCCCCGGCCCGACGCCGAGCTGCGCGACCATTGCGACCAACTGCTCGAAGGTGGCCTCCCGCGCATGAAACGCAGCGGTAAAGCTGTACAACGTGGTTCCGAGCTTCACCTCACCGGGAGTCGGGTTGGCATTCATCGCTTCGCCTCGAGCACAAGGGAGCCGCGAGTGACCCAGGTCAGACCCGGGATGTACGGCGGATACAGATTGACCGTCAGTGCGATCGTATGGGACCGCGCGGGATTCAGGGCGCGGGGAATGCGCAGGCGTGCAGAATCCAGGACATACCAGAATTCCCCGGTAAGATTACCCAGTCCATCCACCGGGTACTCGTGCCCGTTTATTTCAAAGTAGACATTCTGATGCGGAACAAGATCCCCGTCGATAAGGATCTCGTCCACTTCGACTACCGACAGCGGCAACGCACGGTACCAGGGCAGGCGAATGCCTAGTTCCAGTTTGGATTCCGCTGATCTGACCTCATCCGGACAGATCAGACTTCGACTGAAATTGTTTTCCACGAGGCTGCCACTTAAATAGAATATACGTTCTGAAGAGATCAACGTAGCAGTCCCGGGCGGCAGCGTCAAGCGCCTGTCGCCGGCCCGAGCAGGCTGTTCGGGCATGCCGCGACCGGTCGCCGGCAATGACGCCGCAGGTGCGGATGTGGCGCGTTAGCGCCGGCCGCCTGTCGTATGAGGCGTCGCGAGAAAAGCCAGGGCCATCAGGCCAAGATCCTCGACCAGCCGCTTCCAATCGCCGTCCCCGGCCCCGGAGTGCTCGCCCGGGATCGCGCCGAGGCCGAGGTATCGGGCAAGCGTTCCGTACACGATGATGAAACAGGCCGAGGCGGCTCGCTCCGGATCCGGATGACCAAACTCCGCCTGGTGCTCGAGCAGGAGGAGCTTGAAGTCAAGCATGGCCTGGGAATAGCTGCGCCGCCCCTCAGCGGCGATATGCTCATCGCGCTGCGCCTGCTGCATGAAGGCATTCAGCAGCACGGCGTGACGGCGCAGGGACTGCGCCAGCTCGCGCACCAGGACCGGCACCAGCTCACGCAGCGGGAGCATGCGCCGCCGCACGCGGTTCACCAGCATTGCAAACTCGTGATCCATTTCCCCTAGAACGCGGGCCTGCACCTCCCGCAGCAGGTGCTCCTTGGATTGCACGCGGCAGTAGATCGAGCCAATCGAAACATGCGAGCGCCGGCTGACTTCCGCCAGAGTGAGGCCCTCCAGACCCTGCTCGCGCAAGATCTCGACAGCACCCTCAATCATGCGCTCGTACGATGCACGGCTGCGCCGTTGCTTGGGTTTGCGCGCGTGTGGGGTATCCAAGGTGCTTAATCCGCTCAGACTCAGGCAGGCACTCTAATCCATAAGCTCGGCCGCAGCCAAGGCTGCACCGACGCGTGCGCACAACGGCTCGGTTGCGCATCAGACCCTCGGGCCGGCGGCTTGCACGCACACGCCCGCTGCGCGACCCGCGGATTCCGCACCATGCAGGTCTCACCCCGACGGATCGAGCGCGCGCACCCGGCCTGCCCGGCCGGTAAAGCCCTCGGCGGCAAGACGATCC
>JAPTUI010000358.1 GCA_028067895.1 Pseudomonadota bacterium
GCCAAACGTTGCGCAACGCCGAGCGCGCCGCTGCGCTGGCTCGCGCACAGCAACGCCGCAGCGCGGCTCAGGCGGCGGCCGGCCGCCTGCAGCAAGGCACCCACGGCACCGCGCATGCCCTGTTGGCCCACGGCAGCCGCACGGGGCCGCCGCCGAAGCCGCCGAGCGAAAAGGCCCTGGCACTGAAACAATGGCTGCGGCAGATCCCCGACGATCCGGCCGGGCTGCTGCGGCGGAAGTTTCTGATCCAGTACCTGCTGCGCCATCCGGGAGCGAATCGATGACCCGTCGCCTCGCCGCAGTACTGCTCACGGTGTTCTTGTGCTCGACGCTGCCGCCGGCATACGCGTCTGTCACCGCGGCGCTCAGCAACACCCGGATCTCCACCGGTACCACCGTTCAGCTCACCCTGACCTACGACGGCCTGACCACGAGCGAGCCGCGCTTGGCGCCGCTGCGCCAAGACTTCGACATCCTCGGCAGCAGCTCCAGTACCAGCGTGCAATTCGGGACCGGCGGCAGCGCCGAGCGCTCTCAGGTGATCCTGACGCTCGCGCCGAAGCGCACCGGTCAGCTGACGATTCCACCGCTCACCTGGGATGGCGAGCACAGCGCGCCACTGACACTGACAGTGAGCACCGGCGGGGCCGCTGGCGCCCCCGGCACCGGGACGGCCGCGCCGGTCTTCATCGTCAGCCGCACGCGGCCGGCCGCACCCTACGTGCAGGCACAGATTCACCTCACGGTGCACATTTACACCGACAAGCAGCTTTATCACGGTAACCTCGATTTCTCGGGCAACAGCGCGGTGCTCGTGAAACACGTCGGCGCCGACCAGTACGGCACCGCAGTACGCAACGGCCAGGTCTATCGAGTGATCACCCGCCGCTTCGTGCTGTTTGCGTTGCACAGCGGGCGCATCAGTCTCGCGGGCCCCGTGCTCGATGCCGAAGTCGCCGCACGCGCGCAGTCCTCGCCGTGGTCGAGCAACCCGTTCGGCGGGTTCTTCGGCGGCCTGATGCAGAGCCTGCGCCCGATCCAGGTGCACGGCGATCCGATCGTCCTGTCAGTGCGGCCGCGACCGCCGCTCGCGCGTGGCCGCGATTGGCTCCCGGCGCAGTCCCTGACACTCAGCGCGCACTGGAGTCCGCGCACGCTCAGCGTACCGGCCGGCGATCCGCTCACCCTCGAACTCGATCTGAAGGCCGCCGGACTCACTGCCGCACAGTTGCCGGATCTCGCTCACCGCCTGCGTCCGCCGGCCGGGGTCAGCCGCTATCCCGATCAGGCGCGACTTCAGGACACCCCCTCGGGCACGGGCATCCTCGGCAGCCGCAAGCAGACCATTGCCTTTATCGCGGACCATCCCGGGCACTACGTGTTGCCCGCCGTGACGGTCCACTGGTGGAATACCCGCACCCAGCGCCAGCAGACCGTGACGCTGCCGGCGCAGACGTTCTCCGTGACGCCCGCAGTGGGAGCTCCGCCGTCGGCAGCCCCGCCCGCCGCCACAGCCCCGCCCGCCACGGCGCGGCCACCGACGCCTCCCGTCCCCGGCACGATGCCCGTCTGGAGGTGGCTGGCGGGGGCACTGGCGCTGCTGTGGGTCGGGACCGTCGTCGCCTGGCTCTGGTCCCGCCGCACCCGCCGCACCCGCCGCGCACGCCCGGCGCCGCCGCCGCGCGAATCTCGTCCAGATGCCGCAACCGAACGGACCGCGTTTCATGCCGCCTGCGCGCGCAACGACGCGGCCGCGGCTCGCCGCCATCTGCTGGGGTGGATGAGCGGCGCATGGAACGTACCGGCCACCAGCCTCAACCCGCTGCTCGCTGCGAGTCGCGAGCCGCACCTGCAGAGGCTGCTGCAAGAGTTGGAGCGCGCCTGTTACGGTGGCGGCCACTGGACGGGTCTCGCGCTCGCCCAAGCGCTGCGCGAGCTGCCGGCCCGCCGGGATGAGGGCAGCCGCAGCGGACGCGACACGCTGCCGCCGCTGTATCGGTGACCGGCGGCCGCTCAGGCCACGCCGTAGCGCTGCCGGTAGGCCTTGAGGGCCGCGAGCTGCTCGGCGCTGATCGCTGCGACACCTGGACTCGAGAGCGCCTCGATCAGATCGGCGAGCGTCAGCACGCTGAGGCACTTCAGCGCGTGTTCGCGCTCAATCTCCTGCGTGGCGCTCAATTCGCCGCGGCCGCGTTCCTGACGATCGAGTGCGAACACGCACCCGACGCACTCGGCCCCGGCCGCGCGGATCAGATCGATCGATTCGCGCACCGCGGTACCCGCAGTCACCACGTCGTCAATGACCAGCACCCGACCGGCGAGCGGTGCACCGATCAGGTTGCCACCCTCGCCGTGGCTCTTCGCCTCCTTGCGGTTGAACGCGTACGGCACGTTGCGCCCATGATGGTCGAACAGTGCCGCAGCCGTGCTGGCCGCGAGCGCGATGCCCTTGTAGGCGGGCCCGAACAGCATGTCGAACCCGAGGCCGGAGCGGGTGATGGCCGCGGCGTAGCAACGACCGAGCACG
>JAPTUI010000431.1 GCA_028067895.1 Pseudomonadota bacterium
CGGTCGCTGTAGTCGGCCATCGGGCGATGCGTGGCCAGGAATACCGCGCTGTAGCCCGCGTCCGCGCCCGCCAGGCGCCAGGCGACGTCCCGAAGCAGCTCGCGTTGATTGTGCGGCAACGAGCGCAGATTGATGCCCCGCAGCGTCTCCATGTCGGTGAGGATATCCGGATTGCTCGCGCCGCAGGAACTCGCCCAGTCCTTGCGACCGAGCGCAAGCTCGATTTGCGCCACGGTGTGCACGGTTCGCGCGGTGGGCGGCCTCGGTACGGGCGGCTTGTGCGGGCGCTGCTTCGCGCTCCACAGCTCGACGCCGAGCGCCGCCGCAACGATGACCAGTGTCAACGAAATCAACGGGCATATCGCCTTTTTCATTTTGTTGACTCCAGGAATCCTTCAAGTGGTTTTGGACGCAAGCGACCGAGGCGTTCCCTCGCGTCCGACGGCCGCATTCCCGGCGCGCATCAGAGGGCCTCGGCGGGCACGGCGGCGACGTTGATCCCCCCGCGATGATCTCGCCCAGCTCGTGGTCCTTGCGACTGTCTCGTCATCGGAGTACCGGTTCGCGTGCGCGGTCCGGTACGGGCATGATGACACATTACGCGGCGGCTCTGAACCCGGGCACGGAAAAAGCTGCGATTCAGCCGAGAATTCCGCATGCGATCCGGTACGCGCGCCCGGTGACCCGCGGGTTCGGCCGCGCACCGATACGTGTAGAGACCGTCGCCGCGTGCGGGCGCGACGCTGCATCCGTTCTGCGCGCCCACCCGCCGCTGTCACGTCCGGGCTGCCGTCAGTCGCTCGCGATCAGCTCGTCCAGCAGGCTCAACATGGCCTCGGCCGTCAGCGGCTTGTTTGCAATCCGCAGGCGCGGGTCGCGCGGCAGCGCGCGGATCTCGGTGGAGGTGTCGCCCGTAATGAGCACGGATTTCAGCGGTGCGCCGAGCGCTTGCCGGATGGTGGTGATCACCTGGGTTCCGGTCTGTCCGTGGCTCAGGTGATAGTCGGTCATGAGCAGATCGATGCCGGCGCGGGCCGCCTCGAGCGCCTCTGCAAGGGAGCCGGCGGTCGTCACGTGATAACCCTCGGCGCGCAGCAGCATGCGTGTCGCATCCAGGACGGCCGAATCGTCCTCGACCAGAAGCACACGCAGGTTCGCGCGCGAAGGGGTGAGCCCGCCGTGCGGGCACGCCGCGTCCGATGCGCGCGGCGCGGCGGGCGATTGTTCGGTGGCGGCGGGCGCGTACAGCGTGAACACCGAACCCACCCCGACTTGCGAGGTCACTTCCAGCTGCAGTTCGAGCAGCGCCACGATTCTCTTGACGATCGCCAGACCGAGGCCATACCCGTCATGCGAGCTGTTGGCCGGCACGCCGATTTGATAGAATTCGTCGTAGATGCGCGAGATCTGGTCTGCCGGGATGCCGACGCCGGTATCGATCACCTCGAATTGCGCGAGCGATTCCGTGACCCGCAGGCAGCGCAACGCTACCGAGCCGCGCCGAGTGTATTTGATCGCGTTCGAGACGAGATTTCTCAGAACCTGTTCCAACAGGGCCGGATCGGTGTGCAGGCGGATCGCCGGGGCGTCGATCTCGAGCGCGAGGCCCTTGCCCGCGGCAACGCCGGCGAACTCGCGCCGGAGCGGGTCGAGGATGGTCGCGACTGCGAAATCCGCCGGCTCCGGCTTCACGGCGCCCGACTCGAGCTTGCTGATGTCGAGGAACGCGTTGAGCAGCCGCGACATGGTGCCGATGGCCTGTTCCTGGTGCATCACCGCCTCGGCCGATTGAGCATCGAGCGGCGCCAGGCGCAGGATCCCGTTGAGCAGTGCGAGCGATTGCAGCGGCTGGCGCAGGTCGTGGCTTGCCGTCGCCAGGAAACGGCTCTTGCTCCGGTTGGCCTGATCGGCCGTCTCTCGCGCCTGCTCTGCGGCGGCCCGCGCGCTCTCGGCGCTGCGGCGGGCCTCCTCGGCGGCGGCTCGGGCGGCGATCAGTTCCGCCTCGAGGAGCTTGCGGTCGGTCACGTCGCGGATCGCCGCGGCGATGAGCAGCTCGTCATCGTGTTGCTCGATGGGGCTCAGGCTGATCTCGACCGGGAATTCGCTGCCATCGCGTCGCCGGCCGATGAGCGGCAGGTTCCGGTCCATCAGCCGCGTCCGCATGTTGTGGTTGTAGTCCTCGCGGTGGTGGACGTGTTGGTCTTGAAATCTCTCGGGCATGAGCAGCTCGACGCGCTGCCCGACGAGTTCGTCATGGGCGTAGCCGAAGAGGGTGCAGACGCGGCGGTTGACGAAGCGAATGATGCCCGCCGAGTCGATGACGACCATTGCGTCCGGCGCCGCTTCGAGCATGCTGCGCGCGAGTTCCGGAGCTGCAGAGCGCATGTCGAGACACGTCCTCCCGATCGATCCCGGTCGCTGGGGCGCACCGCTGCCGAGAGGCCGGCGTTCGACCGCCGCAGGCACGTCAAGCCGGGTGATCCTCGGGCTCCCGCCGCCGGACCTTTAACTCAAAGGATAGCGGTTG
>JAPTUI010000368.1 GCA_028067895.1 Pseudomonadota bacterium
GGCCGCGCAGGTGCAGCAGGACTACACGGTGATCCGCGCCCCCTTCTCCGGGGTGGTGGTGGACAAGCCGGCGCAGATGGGCGAGGAGATCTCGCCGTTCTTTGGCGGCGGCGGGTTCACGCAGACCGGGATCGCCACCATTGTCGATATGAACTCGCTTGAGGTCGATGTCGATGTCAACGAGGCGTACATCGATCGGGTGCATGCCGGCCAGCCGGCGGTGGCGGTGCTCGACGCTTATCCGAACTGGCGCATACCGGCACGTGTCATCGCCATCGTGCCGACGGCCAACAAGAGCAAGGCGACGGTGCGGGTGCGCGTGGCGCTCGAGCGCAAGAGTCCGCGCATCCTGCCGCAGATGGGCGTACGCGTGTCGTTTCTCGAGGGCGCGCACGGTCGGGCGGCGGCCGACTCGACGCTGCCGGCCGGGATGGTGTGGGTGCCGGCCGGCAGCGTGGCGCGCCGGGATGGACAACCCGTGGTGTTTCTCGTGCGACACGGCCGCGCGCTCGCACAACGCGTGCGGCTGGGGCCACGGCGCGCGGATCTGTGGGCTGTGGCGGGTGTGGCCGCCGGCAGTCGCATCGTGCGCAAGCCGCCGCGCGAGCTCGCCACCGGGGCGCGCTTGATCGTGCAACGACACTGAGGGGACATTCATGAGCGCATTGGTCGAGATCGTCAATCTCAGCAAGGTGTATCAGCGCGGCCCGCAGAAGCTCGAGGTGCTGCATCACGTGACCCTCATGGTCGAGGCGGGGGAGTTCGTTGCGCTCATGGGACCCTCGGGCTCGGGCAAGACGACGCTGCTCAACATCATCGGGGGACTCGATGGCCCGACCGAGGGCAGCATCACGGTGGCGGGCGAGCGCATCGATACGCTCGGGCAGGGGGCGCTCGCGCGCTGGCGGGCCCGGCACATCGGCTTCGTGTTCCAGTTCTACAACCTGTTGCCGATGCTCTCGGCGCAGCGCAACGTCGAGCTGCCGCTGCTGCTCACCAAGTTGAAGGGCCGCGAGCGGCGGCGTAACGCCGGCGTGGCGCTGCAGCTGGTCGGACTGTCCGATCGCGCCGCGCACAAGCCCGGGGAGCTCTCCGGGGGCCAGCAGCAGCGCGTCGCCATCGCGCGCGCCATCGTTTCCGATCCGACGCTGTTGGTGTGTGACGAGCCGACGGGCGATCTGGACCGTCAATCGGCCGAGGAGGTGCTCACGCTCCTGCAGCGGCTCAATCGCGAACACGGCAAAACGATCATCATGGTCACGCACGATCCGAAGGCCGCCGGTTACGCCGGCCGCCTCGTGCAGCTCGACAAGGGCACGCTGGTGACGGGCGCGGCGGCAGCGGCATGAAGTACCTGCACCTGATTCGCGCCGCGCTGCTGCGGCGCAAGACGCGCACCGCGCTCACGGTGCTCTCCGTGGCCGCGGCGTTCCTCCTGTTCGGGCTGCTGCAGTCGGTGAACAGCGTGTTCAGCGAGGTCGGCGACACCATCGGCGCGGCGCACCGGCTGATCACGATGTCCAAGGTGGGCTTCATGGAGCCCCTCCCGCTTGCCCTGAAATCCGAGATCCGTGCCGTGCCCGGCGTCGAGGCGGTGGCCTATGAATCGTTTTTCGGGGCGACGTATCAGAGCCCGAAGAACGTGATCGGTGGCGCCGTTGCGGTGTCGCGGAATCTTTTCGCGCTGTATCCGGAGTTGAAAATCAGCGCGGCGACGGCCCGGGCCTTCGATCGGACGCAGACCGGGGCGATCGTGGGGGCGGCGCTGGCGCGGCGCTATCACTGGAAGGTGGGCGAGGAGGTGCCGCTGAAGGCCATGATCTATCCGCGCAAGAGCGGCTCGTATGCCTGGACGTTCCAGGTGGTGGGTCTCTATCACGCGCATTCGGCGCTCGAAGAGCAGGACTTTCTCCTGCGCTGGCGCTACCTCGACCGGGCAGCGGCCTTCGGCCGCGACACGGTGGGCTTGTACGTCGAGAAGATCGGCGATCCCGCCGCGGCCGGTGCCATCGCCGCGCACATCGATGCGCTCACCGCCAATTCCGCCAATCCGACCCGGACCCAGACGGACAGTGCGTTCACGGCCAACCTGATCGGTCAGTACGTGAACCTTGGCTTGCTGGTGCATGCCGTCATGGGCGCGGTGTTCTTCACGCTGATTCTGCTGACCGGCAACACCATGGCGCAGGCCGTGCGCGAGCGGATCCCGGAGCTGGCGGTGATGAAGACGTTGGGTTTTACGAACCTGACGGTGCTCGCGCTCGTGCTCGCCGAGTCGGTGCTGCTGGTCGCGCTCGGCGGGGTGATCGGGCTTGCCGCCGCGACCGCCGTGGTTCATGTGCTGCAGAGGCAGATCGGCGCGCAGCTGCCGATGGCGCCCGTGCACGGCCTGATCTGGCTCGAGGGACTCGCGGCGATGATCGTGATCGGACTTGTGGTCGGGGCGTTCCCGGCACGGCGCGGCATGCGGCTGCGCGTGATCGATGCTTTGGCCGGGCGCTAGGCGGACTGCAACAGGAGCAC
>JAPTUI010000357.1 GCA_028067895.1 Pseudomonadota bacterium
GAGCGGGTGATGGCCGCGGCGTAGCAACGCCCGAGCACGGCAATTGCCTCACCGTCGCTGAACAGCCCGGCGTTGAAGAAGTACGGGCTCTCGCGCCCGGACTTCAGGGTGAACTGCCCGAAGCGCAGTGCGCGGCGCGCGAGCGCCAGGTCGATGAATTTAAGCTGATGGTCTTGCATAGCGCATATGATTGTCTGATGTCCCGCCGTATCGTCAACTGCAACGTCGCGCGCCGCGCAGCGCCGGGGCGAGACGCGTGAGCGCCGAGGGGAACGACGCGGGCAGGCCCGGCAGACTCGCCCGCAGCTGGCACGCGCTCGCCGTGTACCGCCAGCCGGCGGTGGTATCGATGCTGTTTCTGGGCTTCTCGAGCGGACTGCCGTTCCTGCTGGTGTTCTCCACGCTGACCGTCTGGTTGCGCCAGGCGGGCGTCGAGCGCGCGACCATCGGCATGTTCGCTTGGGTGGGCTTCGCGTACACCTTCGAGTTCGTCTGGTCGCCGGTAGTCGACCGGGTGCGCCTGCCGGTGCTGCACCGGCTGCTCGGCCAGCGTCGCTCGTGGATGCTGCTCGCCCAGATCACCATTGCGCTCGGCCTGCTGCGGCTCGCCGCGGGCGACCCGGCCCGCAGTGTCGGTTCGATGGCCGCTGCGGCGCTCTTCGTGGCGTTCTGTTCCGCCACGCAGGATGTGGCCATGAACGCCTGGCGCATCGAGTCGGTGCCCAAGGCGCTGCAGGGGGCCATGGTCGCCACCTACTCGGTGGGCTATCGCGTTGCGATGATTGCCGGCGGTGCCGGCGCAATCGCCGTCGCGGCCGGGTACGGCTGGCCTCTGAGCTACGGCGCCATGGCGGCGCTGATGAGCATCGGTGTCGTAACGACGCTGCTGGTCAAGGAGCCCGAAGTCGCGGTGTCGCGCGCCGAGGCGCAGCGCGAGTCCCAGGTCGTCGAATGGCTCGAACGGCGTGCGCACTGGCCCCGGGCCGTGCGCGACATCGGCGAGTGGTTCATCGGCGCCGTGATCTGCCCGCTGACGGAGTTCTTCGGACGCTTCGGCATGCGCATCGCGATCACGGCGCTGGCGTTCATCGGAACCTACCAGCTCGCCGAGTTCACCATCGGTGCGATGGTGAACCCGTTCTACATCGATCATCACTACACGCTCGAGCAGATCGCGCTGGTCGGAAAGGTCTGCGGATATACCGTGGGCATCGCCGGGGTGTTTCTGGGCGGAGTGCTCGTGGCGCGCATCGGCCTGGCGCGCACACTGGCCGCGGGACTTGCCGTCTCGTTGCTCTCGAACCTCGGCTATGCGGTGCTCGCCACCACGCATGGCCCGACGTTGCTCGGACTCGGCCTGGTGAACGGCACGGACAATCTCGCCCTGTCGCTCGAGGGCGTAGCGCTGATCGCGTACATGTCGAGCCTCACCAGCGCGAAATACACCGCCACCCAATACGCGCTGTTTGCATCCTTGTATGCGCTGCCGGGTAAGATTCTCGACGGCACTTCGGGTTTCGTCGCGGCACGGATCGGCTATGCCCATTTCTTCCTGTACACGGCGAGTCTGTGTCTACCTGCCGCGGTGTTGCTGGCCACCCTCTGGCGCCGGATCGACACGCGTGCGGCACCGACCGATGCGCTCGTCACGGGTCCTTCGGCGGAGCGGATCGATGCCGGCGGCGGATGAGATCGATCTGGAGCGGGTGATCTGCCGCCTGGCGGATCTGCAGCAGACCGGCGCGCGCGGCTTTCGCGCCGGCGGTGGAGACTGGCCGCTGCGCGGCTTCGTCGTGCAGTGCGGAACCGAGGTCCGCGCCTACGTCAATCACTGTCCACATGCCGGCCACCCGCTCGATCTGCGGCCGAACCGCTTCCTCACGCCCGACGGCTCGCTGATCGTGTGTGCGTCCCACGGCGCATTGTTCGAGAAGGAGGGCGGACAGTGCATCGCCGGGCCCTGTGCCGGTCAGTCGCTGCGCGCCATTGCGGTGGAAGTCCGCGACGGGCTCGTGCTGCTCAGACCCCAGGCGCACGTCGAGACGCTCGGCTCGCCCTGATCACTCGAACAGGTCGAGCCCCTCGAGCGCGCTGGCCCGCAGCGTCGTGTCGTCGCTCGCCGACTCCCCGCCGGCGGAGGGCTCGTCTTCGGCATCGACGTCGACCGAACCGCTCCAGTCCTCGGGCGCCTCGGCGGCCTCGAGTGCCCCCTCCTCCCATTGCGACTCCCAGTCTTCGCGGTCCATCTCCTCGACGGTCCCATCGAAATGCTGAATGTCGATGGTCGCATCGTCGTCGTCGATGGCGACGACCTCGAACAGTTCGCCGCCGCTGACGCGGTACCAGTCACCGATTTTCGGCTGAGGAGCGACCATGGGCAGACCTCCGGGACGCGCCGTCCCCGCAGCGCAGCTTCGGTCCGCCTTGGCGGACCGCTCTTGGCGCCCGAAGCGCCGCGAAGCTGGTATCCTGCGGCCGCCGGGCGAGGGACGCTCCACATGGTGCGCCTCGCTCGACCCCC
>JAPTUI010000153.1 GCA_028067895.1 Pseudomonadota bacterium
TCGCGGTGGTTCTGGCTGAAGCTCGCCCCGATGTGGCTGATCGCGCTGACGCCGAATCCAAGCAGGGCGCAGTCCGCGTGGGTGGTGTACCCCATGAAGTTGCGCTGCAGGCCGCCGGCGGTCCGTGCGACCGCCAGATCGTCCTGCGGCAGCGCGAAGTGATCCATGCCGATGTACTGATAGCCCGCGGCGGTGAGCTGCTCGATGGCCAGGCGCAGCAGTGCGATGCGCGTCGGTGGGTGCGGCAGGAACGTCGTGTCGAGATGGCGTTGCGCTTTGAACAGCTCGGGCAGGTGCGCATAGCCGTAGACCGCGAGGCGGTCTGGGCGCGCCGCGATCACGGTCTCGAGTGTGCGCGCAAACCCCTCGAGGGTCTGCAACGGCAGGCCGTAGATCAGATCGACGTTGACCGAGCGGAAGTGGTGTGTGCGGCACGCGTCGATCACCGCGAGTGTCTGCTCGACGCTCTGGATGCGGTTGACCGCGCGCTGCACCTGCGGATCGAAGTCCTGGACCCCGAGACTGGCACGGTTGAAGCCGAGTGCACCAAGCGCGGCGATGTCCTCGGGGCTCACGCAGCGCGGATCGAGTTCGATGGAGAAGTCCCGCTCGGGTTGCGCGCTGAGCTGAAATTGTCCGGCCAGCGCTGCGAGGAGCCGTCCAATCTGTTCGGGCCGGAAGAAGTTCGGCGTGCCGCCGCCGAGGTGCACCTGCAGCACCTCGCGCTGTCGCGCGAACAGCGGGGCGAGCAGCGCCACTTCGGCGAGCAGACGCTCCAGATACTGCTCGGCACGCGCCGAGTCGCGCGTGATGACGCGGTTGCAGCCGCAGTAGAAGCAGGGGCTCGCGCAGAACGGCATGTGCGCGTAGATCGACAGTGCGTGGCCGCTGGAGTTGCTGCGGCGGATGGACTCGCGTACTTCGGCGGCGCCGAACTGCGGCGTGAACTGAGGCGCGGTCGGGTAGGAGGTATAGCGGGGTCCCGGGCGGTCGTAGCGGCGCAGCAGATCGGGATCGAAGTCGAGTGGGCGCATCGTGGCAGGGGTCCGGCGGCCGCACATGACGGCCCGCGATGATGATGGCCCATGCCGACGGCGGCGGCCATACGTAGAAGTGTCTCCGGCTGCGCCCCCGCGGGGAAGTCGGGCGGCGGGGTGGCGCCGAAAGAGCCGGCGAGCTGGTGCGTACGCGGGACTCTGCCGGAGGGGCAGTTTTGCCCACCGGGGGGGTATGCGATGATGGTTTCATGGACGAACTCAGCGCCCCCTCCTCGGCGCACGCGGCGACGGAGGCCGGCAGCGAACCGGAGGTCGAGGTGTATCGCGCCCGGCGGCGACGGGACTGCGAAGAGCGCGCACTCGTGCTCGCGGCGGTCGGCATCGCGAGCGAGGTCGTGGCGCTTTCACGTGGATGCGTGCTGCAGGTGGCCGCAGGGGACGTTGAGCGGGCCACGGCGCATCTGCAGCTGTACGAGCAGGAAAATCCTCCGCGCCGACCGCTACCCCCGCCACCGCCGCGACGCTTGTTCCGCAATGCGTGGATCGGCTGCGTCGGTTATGCGCTGTGGCTGCTCGGGGTGGCGTACGTGCTCTCGAACGGGCTGGTGCGGCTCGATGCGTTCAACCGCGGCGAGCTGCACGGGGCACCGGTGCGTGCCGGGCAGTGGTGGCGCGCCTGGACCTGTCTGACGCTGCACATGAGCGGACCGCATCTGGCGGGCAACCTGCTGGCGGGCCTGTGGTTCGGCTACCTCGCCGGTCAGCAGCTCGGTGTCGGAACCGCCTGGTTCCTGATCGTCGTCGGCGGCGGACTGGCCAACCTGGTGGAGGGGCTGGTGGGACCTCCGTGGTACCGCTCCGTCGGGGCGTCGACCGCGGTGTTCACGGCCCTTGGCATGATGGCCGCACACACCTGGTGGACCGAGCGCGGGGCGCACCCGAGCTGGCTGCGCCGCTGGGTGCCGCTCGGGGCCGGCGTGGTGCTGCTCGGCTGGCTCGGCACGGCCGGCAAGCACACTGACGTCACGGCGCACCTGCTCGGGTTCACCTTCGGAGTCCTGCTCGGCTGGGCGGCCGCCTGGCCGCCGATCGACCGGCGGCTGGAGCGCATGCCGCAGTGGCTGCCCGGGCTCGCCGCCACGCTGATCATGGCGATCGCCTGGGCGTTCGCACTGGCGTGAAAGCCAGTGACACACGCCGCACTCCCGGGGCTGTCCGTCTCACAAAGGGCCCCCTGATCGGCTCCTCGACGGTGCGCTACCACCGCTTCGGTGGTCGGCGCGATGCGTGAAACAAGCGCAGGACCTCTATCCTGTCGCCACGAACGCGGTAAGGGAGGATGTACCGCGTATTTCGTACCACGAGCTCGCGGGTGCCGGGGACGCGGCCGGGTCGGCCGGCACCTGGATGTTCGCTGAGCTGCTCGACGGCCTCAAAGATTCGGCCGACGACCAATCGTGCCGCGGCCTCGTCGTCGGCCGCGATATAGGTGGCTTCCTCCTCGATGTTACGC
>JAPTUI010000254.1 GCA_028067895.1 Pseudomonadota bacterium
GGACATCTGGTCGCGCGCCAATGACCAGGTCGCCAAAGCGATGATGGAGAAGCTGGGCAGCGACGAAGTCCGCGACGCCAAGGGCGCCACGGTTCGCCAGAAGTCCTTCAATTCGATCTTCATGATGGCCGACTCCGGCGCCCGCGGATCCGCGGCGCAGATTCGTCAGCTCGCCGGCATGCGCGGCCTGATGGCGAAGCCGGACGGATCGATCATCGAAACCCCGATCACGGCGAACTTCCGCGAGGGTCTGAACGTTCTGCAGTACTTCATCTCGACGCACGGCGCCCGTAAGGGTCTGGCCGATACGGCCCTGAAGACCGCGAACTCCGGATACCTCACCCGCCGTCTGGTCGACGTGGCGCAGGATTTGGTGGTCACCGAGGTCGATTGCGGCACGCCCCATGGTCTGACCATGAACCCGTTGGTCGAAGGCGGCGACGTCGTCGAGGCACTCGGAGAGCGCGTGCTGGGACGCGTGCTGGCCGATGACGTGCTCAAGCCGGGCTCCGAAGACGTGCTCATCGAGCGCGGCACACTGCTCGATGAGCAGCTGGTGCGGCACCTGGAGCAGGAAGGCGTCGACCAGATCAAGGTTCGTTCGCCCATCACCTGCAAGACCCGCTACGGCGTGTGCGCACAGTGCTACGGGCGCGATCTGGCCCGCGGCCACTTGATCAGCATCGGCGAGGCGGTCGGCGTAATCGCGGCGCAGTCGATCGGTGAGCCGGGGACGCAGCTCACGATGCGTACGTTCCACATCGGCGGCGCGGCATCGCGAGCGGCAGCCGCCAGCAGTGTCGAGGTGCGCAACAAGGGCACCATCCGCTTCCATCGCTTGAAGACCGTGCAGCATGAGAAGGGCCATCTCGTGGCCGCCTCGCGCTCCGGGGAAATCGGCGTGGTGGATGATTTCGGCCGCGAGCGCGAGCGTTACAAGATTCCCTACGGTGCGACGATTACCGTCAAGGAAGGTCACGAAGTCGCTGCCGGGCAGGTGGTCGCGACCTGGGATCCGCATACCCACCCGGTGGTGACGGAAGTCGCCGGTTTCGTGCGGTTCCAGGACTTCGTCGACGGCCTGACGGTGACGACGCAGGTCGACGAAGTCACGGGCCTCTCCAGCACCGTGGTGCTCGACACGAAGCAGCGCGGTGGCAAGGATCTGCGCGCTACGATCAAACTGGTCGATGCCAAGGGCAAGGAAGTCACCTTCGCCAACACCGAGATCCCGGCGGTGTATTCGCTGCCGGCCGGCGCGCTCGTGGCGCTCGAGAACGGTGCACGGGTGTCGGTCGGTGACGTCATCGCCCGCATCCCGCAGGAGTCCTCCAAGACTCGTGACATCACCGGTGGTCTGCCCCGCGTTGCCGACCTGTTCGAGGCTCGCAAGCCGAAGGACCAGGCGATTCTCGCCGAGAAGTCCGGTACGGTGAGCTTCGGCAAGGAGACCAAGGGCAAGCGTCGGCTGATCATCACCAGCGATGACGGCGACAAGTACGAAGAGCTGATTCCGAAGTGGCGCCAGCTCAACGTGTTCGAAGGTGAAACGGTCGAGCGTGGTGAGGTCATCGCCGACGGCGAGCCGAACCCGCACGACATCCTGCGCCTGCAGGGCGTCGAGGCGCTGGCGAACTACCTGGTGCGCGAGATTCAGGACGTTTATCGCCTCCAGGGCGTGAAGATCAACGACAAGCACATCGAGGTGATCATCCGCCAGATGCTGCGCAAGACCGAGGTGCAGTCCGCGGGCGATACCTCGCTGCTGCGCGGTGAGCAGCTCGATCGGTCCCGTGCCCTCGACATCAACGATCGGGCGGAACAGGACGGCAAGGAGCTGGCGGCGTTGCAGCCGGTGCTGCTCGGCATCACCAAGGCGTCGCTGGCGACGGAGTCGTTCATCTCTGCCGCGTCGTTCCAGGAAACCACTCGCGTGCTGACCGAGGCGGCGGTGCGTGGCCTGGAGGACGATCTGCGCGGCTTGAAGGAGAACGTCATCGTTGGGCGACTCATCCCGGCCGGGACGGGCTTCGCGACGCACGCTTCGCGGCGGCGCAAGAACGAGGGAACGGAACGGCGCAGCTTCATGGAAGTGGGCGGTGGCATGCCGGAAGCGGATGACAGCAGCGTCAGCGAGGAGTCGGAAAGTCCGGCAGGCTGATCCGGGCGACTGAGCACAGCACAGGGCCGGCGCGAGCGACAGCTTGCGCCGGCCCTGTGCTTATGGGGGCTTCAGGGGTTCGGGTGCGCCGTCGGCACGCCGCGCCAATGGCGCACGATACGTCGACCGCCCGCACTGGTCAGGGACCACAAGGCCTGGAAGATCAGCCAGGCACAGCCGGCGAATATGACGGCAAAGAGCAGTGCGTGGCCGGAGAGGCCGAACGTCGGCACCCAGGCCGATGCGGTCGCGCGCAGCAGGCCCGGATCCGGGTGCAGCGCCAGATACCATAGTTGGTGGTACAGGCTCCCATGCAGTGCGGCGCTCTCGTTTTGCAACTGCTGCACCGAGTGGAGGAGCTGTTCGATCACCGCGCCCTCGGCATGGATCGGCGCGACCGGGCTCGCCAGGTGATACGCGATCAGCTGGTGCAGATGACCACCGAAGAACTCATCGGCGATCTTCTGCCACGGGGCAAGGTCGAGGCGGGCCTGATCCAACCGCCCGCCGAGGCGCTGGCGATACTGCGCGATGAACCCCGGCACCAGCCCGCCCGCCACGACCGCGCAGACGAGCAGGATCCGGTCGATCAGTCCGCGCACGATGAACATCGGTCAGCCTCCTCGGTGCCTCCCGAGCGCCCGCTCAGGGGGCTTCGGTCTCATCCGCGGCGTCCACCGCCGCGCCGTCGATCCAGGTCGCATCCCAGGCCCATACGGCCATCTCTGACGCACCGGAACTGCTCAGCGGATCTGCAGCGGCCACGGCTTCGGCTTCCGGCAGCGAATCGGCGCGGATGACGTAGGCGCCGCCAGACTGATCGAGGAAGGGCCCGTGTGCGGCGAGCAGCCCACGCAAGCGCAGGGCATCGAGGTAAGCGCGATGCGATGGCAGGACCTCCGGATCAAAATCCGGTGTGCGCAGCGCCAGAATCAGAAAATGCATCGGCGCGACTCCGTGGGTTGCCGAGATGCGCTGAACTGGACCGGGGCGCTGCACCGCGCGGCCGCTGACCGTGCCGGGTGGCCGCCGCCGCCGTGGTCGCACCGCCCCCGTTGCTCTCCGCTCACGAGTCTACCGGGTTCGCTGCGGCACGTATCGGGAGCTTGAACGGCAGGGGTCGTGTATCGACCCTCAATGCCATTGCGGATGTCCGTCATTGCCTTGCCGTCGAGGCACTGCTATTCTTTTTGCAAATGCGAATCAGTCTTATTTGTATCGCCCCAACTCTGCCGTAATGCGGCCACGCGGATGCCTGTCGGGGTACGGCACAGGCTGTCCCGCGGCGCGGACGTGGCTCAGGTGAAGCTCGATGGAATCGACCGCTCGCAATCTCGCCGCTCCTCCCACCCGAGCAGTGTTGCCCGGCTGGAAGATGTTTCTGGCGGTCATGGGCCCTGGGCTGGTGGTCATGCTGGCCGATACCGACGTGGGCAGCATCATCACGGCCGCGCAGAGCGGCGTGCAGTGGGGATACCGGTTGCTGCTGCTGCAGCTGCTGCTGATTCCCGTGCTGTTCGTGGTCCAGGAGCTCACCGTGCGCCTCGGCATTTTTACCGGCCAGGGCCACGGCGAGCTGATTCGCAAGACTTTCGGCACCGGCTGGGCATGGCTGTCGGTCTGCGGGCTCGGGGTGGCGACGGTCGGTGCCCTGGTCACGGAATTCTCCGGCGTTGCGGCCGTCGGAGAGCTGTTTGGTGTCCCACGTGCGCTCAGCCTCGCGCTCACGGTCGCGGCGCTGCTGACCATCGTGCTCACCGGCAGCTACCGCCGCGTCGAGCGGGTGGCGATCGGACTCGGACTGTTCGAGTTTGCGTTCTTCTTCATTGCCTGGCGCGCGCATCCGCACGGCGGCGCGATGGTGAGCGGTCTGTTGCACATGCCGCTCGGCAATGACCAGTACCAGTACCTGGTGGCGGCCAACATCGGCGCGGTCATCATGCCGTGGATGATCTTCTACCAGCAGTCCGCCGTCGCGGACAAAAAGCTCCAGCCGCACCATTACCGCCATGCCCGCCTGGACACGGCGATCGGCTCGATCATCACCCAGGCGGTCATGGCAGCGATCTTGATTGCCGCGGCCGCCACGATCGGTACGCTGCACTCGCACGCCAGCCTGAATTCGATCGGGGACATCACCAAGCTGCTGGTGCCATTCCTCGGTGTCGATGTCGGCCGGGTCGTGTTCGGGCTCGGCACGATCGGCGCGGCGCTGGTGGCGGCCATCGTAGCCTCGCTGGCGAGCGCGTGGGGCTTCGGCGAGGTCACCGGATACCGGCACTCGCTCGAGCACCATCCGCTCGAGGCACCATGGTTCTACGGGATCTATGCCGCCGCGGTGATCGGCGGGGCGGTGCTGGTCGATCTGGCCCCAAACCTCGTCGAGCTCAATATCGGCGTGGAAGTCATGAATGCGCTCATGCTGCCGCTGGTGCTGGGGTTCCTGGTGGCGCTCGCCTTCCGCGCGCTGCCGGCGGAACACCGGCTCAAGGGCGCATACGCCTGGGTGGTCGTAGTGATCGCGCTGCTCACCGCAGGGCTCGGCGTGTACGGTGGCATCACTGGCGCGAACTTCCTCTGAGTCCTTGCCGAATCCTGCGATACGCTTCGCTGTAGCCGGGACGTACACCGCTTTTCATGCCTCGCGCGGCGAGGTATAGTCCTCTCATGCCCGAGCGCGACCCTACACTCATGAGCGGCGTACCCGAACTGGTGCTGCTGCGGCTGCTGGCGCAACGGGAGATGTACGGCTACGACATCGCCCGCGCCCTGAAGCTGCTCAGCCACGAGTCGCTCAGTCTCGGCGAGGGGGTGTTGTATCCGGCGCTGCATGCGCTCGAGGCGCGCGGCCTGCTGCGCTCGCGATCCCGGCAGGTCGACGGCCGAACGCGAATCTACTACCAGGCGACGCCCAAGGGCTGCCGGCGCCTCGAGCGACTCACCGCGAATTGGCGCCGCATGAGCGAGGGTGTGGAGCGCATTCTGGGAGCACACCATGACTGAGCTGCGTTTTCGCGCGCTGCAGCGCGCACTCATCGAGCGCGGTATCGCCGCGCGGCACGCACGGCGCGCGGCGCTCGAACTTCAGGCGCATTTCGAGCAGCTGCGAGCGGAGCGGCTCGAGGGCGGCGCGGCACCCATGCAGGCCGAACGCGAAGCGCACGAAGCGCTGGGCGGCGACGGGATGCTGATCGAACGCTATGCGGGTCGCGATGAGCTGAAGTCCTGGCTGTGCCGCTGGCCACTGCTGTGCATTTTCGGGCCGCTCCTGAGCTTCACTGCTGCGAGTATCTCGCTCATGGCGCTGCTGGTGGTGACGCTCGATGCGCTGCACCTCACCGGACATCACATGACGGTGCCGGTTCTGGCCGCCGCGGCCGTGAATGCCGCGGTGCAGGTGGGGATGCTGTGGGTGCTGCCGGTAGCCGTGGCGGCGCTGTTCGGTGTGTGGGCCTGCGATCGCCCGATCCCGGTCGTCGGGCTGATCGGCGGGGCGCTGTTGGCGTGTTTTGCGGCCCGGCTCATGAACGTCGGGCTGATGCTGCCCGTGGCCGGCCATCGCGGCAGCGCCTCGATGGGCTTCCGAATCGCGTTTTCCGCGATCGCCGGCGAATTGACACCCGCCCTCATCACAACGGCCGTGGCACTCGTTCCCTACTTCCTCCTGCGCCATCGCCCACCCCCGGTTCCGTCACTGGACGGCTGAGTGGCGCGATGCGCTGAGAACCTCGGCGGCTCGGAACGCGACGCAGTGTCATGGCCGGAGTGGTGTTGGGGCTGCACGCGGCGCTGATTGGTGTTCTGTGGGCTGCGCACCCCCGGCCGGACTTCGGTTGTGATGCGCCCAGGCGTTGCTGCAGCGCCGGTGCCGCTGCCCGCTGAGGCGCGCCGCACCCCCAGTGCGGTGGTTTGCCGCGCTGCGCCATCCGGCGCGCACTCTGGATGCCCGTCGCGCCTCCCCCAAGGTGATCATCGGTTTCCCCCGCGCAGATTCATTCTTGCGGACGCCGCAGAGGCGTTCCGGGGATGGATGGGGCCCGGCGGCGACGCATCGCACCCAGATGTCGCGATCCGGCGGCATGGCGGTCGAGCTCAACGAACATTGTCCGATCGATTTCGGGCCGTTCTCCATCCTCGGGTGTGCGCTCGGTAAGACGTCCATGCCAGGAGACCTGTTCGCATTCATTCGCCACCGATCTGTCGGCGGCCTGCGTTAGGGCCGGCCTGCCTTGACGAGCCAGAACAGGCCCGTCTGGAGCACGAAGCTGCCGTCGGCTTCGAGCCCGAGTGCCGCCTGCACCTCGTGCGGTGCGCCGTTCTGCAGCGCCCTGATGGCAGCGATGGAACGCTCGGGCGTGCGCATGCGCGACACCCACGAGGCGAACTCGATGCGCACCGGCCACTGCCGGTATTCGAGTTCGGTGAAGCGGGCTGCAGCGAACAACTCGCGCCACTCGCCTACCGAACGGTCACGCACATGGGACGGATCGCGCAGCAGTTCCATCGCTTGAAAGTGCGTATCGACGAGCGGGTCTTCAGGGGCGATGGCGTCGATGATGAGCGCGTGCCCGCCGGGCGCGAGCACCCGGCTCATTTCCTGCACCGCGGCTGGCAGGCGCGTCCAGTGGTGCGCACTGTAGCGGGTGCACACGAGCGCGAAACTCTCCTCGGCAAAGGGCAGCGATTCGGCGCTGCCGGAGCGCACCTCGATCTGCTCTAGCCCGCGCGCCGCCGCGCCGCGTATCACGGCAGCTAGCATGTTCGCGGACGGGTCGAGAGCCACGACGCGCCCGACATGCGCAGCGATTGCAAAGGCCAGATGGCCTGCGCCGCAGCCGACATCGAGGGCCCGATGCAGCGTTCCGGGGCACTGGCCGAGGAGTGTCCGGGCGTGCTGCAGATCGGGGCCCGCCGAATGAACTGCGCTGTGCAGGTACGCCTCGGCGCGCGGATCGAACTGAGTGTGAACGGTCTGCGCGTGGGAACGCATGGACAACCTCCGGGGGTGGCCGGGTCAGTATGCGCAGTCTTTACCCGGGTACAAGTCGGCTCTCGATAGGGTGACTGGGACTGCCCCGGCCGCGACGATCCATGGGACCTCCCCCGAACAGCGGGGCGATGCCCGACGCACGCTCGAACCTTCGCGGCGCGCCTTTTCGGCGCCCGCAGCCCGAGCAGCTCCGCCCGGACATCCTTCAGTTCCGACCCGGCCGGCGCAGAGCCCCAGGGCTGCGGCGCGAGGAGGCCGCGCAGTGGTGCCGCACGAGCGTCGAAGCTCGCCGTCCTGGTCCCGTAGCCTTCGGTCCGGTCAGCGGTTGCCTGGGCCGCGGGGGCATGCCAGCCTTGCACCTTCGCGTGAAGTTCAGGAGGCGCATGATGCCGAACGATTCCGTGGCGCCCCGCGCGGCGCTGCCGACCCAGCGATTGGGCACGACCGACATGGCCATCACCCGCGTCGGTTTCGGCGCCTGGGCGGCCGGTGGCACCGAATGGGGATCCGTAGACGATGCGGATTCGATCCGCGCCATTCGCCACGCGCTCGAGCGCGGAATCAACTGGATCGACACGGCCCCGATCTACGGCTTCGGGCATTCCGAGGAGATCGTGCGCCGCGCGCTGCAGGGTGTGCCGGCCGCCGATCGGCCCTACGTATTCACCAAGTGCGGTCTGGTCTGGGACGAACACCGGCCTGCAGCAGCCCCGCGGCGGGTCGGTACGGCGCAGAGCCTGCGCCGCGAACTCGACGCGTCGCTGCGCCGTCTCGGCGTCGAGCGCATCGATTTGTACCAGGTACACCGTCCCGCGGACGACACCGCGCTCGAGGTCTACTGGGAGACGCTGCTCTCGTTCCAGCGGGCCGGTAAGATCCGCGCCGCGGCGCTCTCGAATCATTCGGTGGCGCAGCTCGAGCGGGCCGAGCGGCTCGGCCACGTCGAGTCGCTCCAGCCGCCGTTTTCTGCGATCCGCCGCGAGGAGGCTGCCGAGATCCAGTGGTGCCGGGCGCACGACACGGGGGTGATCGTGTACAGCCCGATGCAGGCGGGTCTGTTGACCGGTGCGTTCACCACCGAGCGGGCGCGGACCCTGCCAGCCGATGACTGGCGCAGCCGCGATCCGCACTTCACCGGCGACGCCCTGCAGCGCAACCTCGCATTTGTCGAGGCCCTCAAACCCCTCGCGGCGAGTCGCGGCGCGAGCCTGGGCGCGATCGCGGTGGCCTGGGTGCTGGCCTGGCCGGGCGTCACGGGCGCCATCGTGGGCGCCCGCACTCCCGCGCAGGTCGACGGTTGGATCGGCGGGGCAACGCTGACGCTCAGCGACGAGGAGCGCGAGCAGATCGCCGCGGCCCTCGAGCGTACCGGTGCCGGCAGCGGGCCGGTCCGCCCGGCGAATGACGGAACTCACGGAGTGCGGCCATGAAATGCATCCAGTTCCATGAACACGGCGGGCCCGAAGTGCTGCGCGTGGAGGATCGCGAACTCGCCCGGCCCGCGCCGGGCGAAGTCCAGATACGTCACACCGCGATCGGCCTGAACTACATCGACGTGTACGACCGCACCGGCCTGTATCCCGGCGAACTGCCCGGTTGCCCGGGGCGCGAGGCGGCGGGAATCGTCACGGCACTCGGTCGCAACGTACGCGGATTCCGTGTGGGAGACCGCGTGGCGTACGTGCACTCGGCTCCCGGCGCCTATTGCCAGGCGCGCAACCTTCCGGCGGCGCGTCTGGTGAAAATCCCCAAGGGTATCGCCGAGGAGCAGGCGGCGGCCCTGATGCTGAAGGGGCTGACCGCGCAGTTCCTGCTGCGCCGCACGCATCGCGTGCAGCGCGGGGAGGCGATCCTGGTGCATGCCGCCGCCGGCGGAGTCGGACTACTGCTCACCCAATGGGCCAAGGCGCTCGGCGCGAAAGTCATCGGGGTCGTCGGCAGCGAAGCGAAGGCCGAGCTGGCCCGCAAACACGGCTGCCGGCATGTCCTGCTGTCGGGGCACGGTCCGCTCGCGCCGCAAGTGCGGCGCCTGACCCGCGGCGCCGGCGTTGCGGTGGTCTACGATTCGGTCGGGCGGGACACGTTCATGGATTCACTCGATTGCCTGCGTCCGCTCGGCCTGATGGTGAGCTTCGGCAATGCCTCGGGGCCGGTGCCGCCGATTGCGCCGCTCGAGCTGAGCCGGCGCGGCTCGCTGTTCCTGACGCGCCCGACGCTGTTCAACTACATTGCCAGCCGCGAACAGCTCGATAGCGCCGCGCGCGAACTGTTTTCGGCCGTCAGGAAGGGCGTGCTTCGGGTGCGGATCGGACAGCGGTACCCCCTCACGGAGGCGGCCCAGGCACATCGCGATCTGGAGGCGCGCCGCACCACCGGCTCGACCGTGTTGATTCCGTGACGCTGCGGCGCGCCGCGCGGCTGCGCCGGGCGGATCGGTGCGGCGTCGGATGAGCGTGATGCGCGGCGGTCACGTTCGGGACGGGCCCGACTGCTCGAGCGTCCGCGGGTCGTCGGCCCCAGCGAAGCATCGGTCGCGCGCCATGCGCATGGCGGGCAACGAACACCCTGCTGCAGTGGAATGTCAGAGGCGGGGAGTATGGGCTCGATTGGGAGGCGACCGAGGTGTCGAGCGCCCGCTCACATGCGCGAGGCGACCGTGGCCCAACGGTGCCGCAGCAGGCTGGCCTGCAGCCACTGCTTGACGCGCAGCGCGTCGGCGGTGCGCGTGTACTTGCCCCAGGAGTGCATCAGCACCATGACGATGTTGTGGTGGTCGATGTAGGTATCGAGCACCAGGCATTGGCCGGCCGGATCGGTGAAGCCGGTCTTTTGCACCACGATGTGCCACCAGCGGTCCCGGACCAGCGGGTCGGTCGGGTAGTACGGCAGCCGCCAGCGGCCGTCGCGGATCGTGTAGCCGGGGCTGGTCGAGTAGCGGCGAATGACTGGGTTGTGCGCCGCCGCCAGCACCAGTTTGGCCAGATCCCCCGGCGTGGACACGTTCTGTACGGACAGACCGGTCGGCTCGACGAAATGCGTATGGGTCATGCCGAGGGCGCGCGCCTTGGCGTTCATCGCCCGCACGCAGGCGGGCAGTCCGCCCGGGTAATTGCTGCACAGCGTACGTGCGGCACGGTTCTCCGAGGACATCAGCGCCAGGTGAAACAGCTGAGCGCGCGTCAGCCAGATGCCGATCGGCAGATGCGAGTACGGTGTCCAGTCTGCCCGGGTCACCTGCAGGCGCTGCGCGAGCGGCTGATGCGCGTCGGCCACGACCAGCGTGGTCATGAGCTTGGTGATCGAGGCGATGGGCGTGACGCCGGCGGACCGCTTCGCATAGAGCACCCGCGCCAGAGTTGCGTCGTACACCAGCGCTTCCTGTGAGCGCACGTAGGGGCGGCTGACACGTCGCGCACGATGACGAATGTAGCGGTGGCGTACGTAGCGGTGCAGGGGGTGCCGCGGGGCGGCGTGCGCGGCCGCACTCGAACCGAAGCCGCCGATGAGAAAACTGATCAAAATCAGAGCGAGCAGTCCAGAGCCGCGTGTGCTCATCGGTTGTTCTCGGTTGTTACGCTGATGCAGAGCCGTCCGTCGTACGCTCCGGGGCGGCGCAGGCGCCGTATGGTGGCGTCCGGGCATCCCCGCAGGTGCAGTGCGCGCGCATCATGCCACGCTATTTGACAGTGCGGCAGAGGTCGGCTCACCAAAAAATCGTTGCCGCACGCGCCGTACGCTGGCGCGGGGATGAATCGGGCCGGCGCGCACGCCCCGGCTAGGGATGGCGCAGGCGCACCAGCACGTATGCAGTGCCGAGCAACGCTGCGAGCAGCACCCAGGCCCAAGGATTGGCGAAGTTGAACAGGTACCCGCCGCCGAGGGGTTTAGGGACCAGCAGCGAACGGTTGCGTCGGTTGACGTAGAACGGTCCGTACCAGCGGCCCTCATCCGGCTGCCCCGCCCGGGGCAGACCTGCCGAGCGGCCGTGCTGCGCACGGTACATGCGAAACCCGGAGCGCACGAGGGCGACGCCCCCGGTGATCAACGTGGCGGCAAACAGCACGGTCCACACGCGGAACAGCTCGAGCGGCAGCGGCAACAAGCTGAACGCGGGCCAGAACGCCACGAACCAGGCGGACGCGACGATCAGCAGCGCGGTCTGGCGCCGAAAGACGCGCTCGGCCGCCACCGAGCCCGGCGAGGCCTGCGGCGGCTGCTGCAGCATCAGCCAGGCGAGCGCGATGAACGCGAGGCAGATCGCGCCCATCGTGCCCATGACCGAGAGGACGGCCGAGGCGGAGCGGCGCACCCAGAAGTCCGGAACTCCCATGACGAGGTTCCAGCGGATCGGGATCATGGGCGGCAGTTGCGACCAGCGCAGCGTCACCCAGGCGCCGAGTCCGGCCAGCCACATCAGCGGAACCAGAGCCGTCAGCCAGCCGCCCGGCAGGCGCAGCGCGGGCGGGCGGTTCGGAGAGGATGCGGGTCCGGACATCGGCTCGAGGATGCGTCGTTCTGGAATATTATGG
This sequence comes from Pseudomonadota bacterium, assembly GCA_028067895.1. Classification (GTDB taxonomy): domain Bacteria; phylum Pseudomonadota; class Gammaproteobacteria; order Steroidobacterales; family Steroidobacteraceae; genus 13-2-20CM-66-19. The sequence continues at coordinate 11,681 of JAPTUI010000254.1, forward strand.
GCGCGGATGATACGCCATTGGGCGGGCGTCGCGCAGCGCCGCCGGCGACGCCCTCAGCGGGTCTGCGTCCCGAGCCTGCCGCGCAACGCCGCCGCGCCGAGCAGTACGCCGAGCGCCACGCCGCCCCAGGCGATGAGCACCGGTGCCAGGGGGCCGAAATGTGACCGCAGCCAGGGCATCGCGATGACCGCTCCGGCGCCGGCCACAAAGGCCGCCCCGAGCAGCGTGCCGAGGGTGGTCCGGCGGATCCGCACGAAATCGGCCTGCAGCGCGGTGAGCTGCTCGCGGTGCTCGAGCTGCAAGCGCGCGCGGACCTGCGCCACGTCCAGGTGCTCGAGCCGCCGGCGGGCGGCAGCGAGTTCGGTGCGAAAGCGCTGCGGCAGTCCCGGCGGCCTCAGGGCCTGCGCGAGCGCCGCATCGAGCGCTCGCTCGAGCTGCGAGTCGATGCCGCGCTCACTCATGAGGTCATCTCCTGCCAGTAGGATGGATCGGCAAGCCCGCGCCGCTGAAGCAGGGCCGCGAGCGCTGCGCGGGCGCGAAACAACGCCGTTTTCACCGTGCCCTCGGGGCAGCCGAGCATCAACGCCACTTCGCTGACGGAACGCTCCTCGAAGTAATACAGGCGCAGGACCTGCCGCTGGCGCTCCGGGAGCAGTTCCACCAGATCGCGCAGCTGCTGGACGCGCCCGTCGGAGGTGTCCGGTGGCACCTCGGCGGCCGGTTCGAGCGGGCGCTCGTCCTCTTCCGTCGCGTCCAGGGAGTCGAAGGTGCGGCGGCGGGCGAGCGCACTGAGGCAGCGATTGCGCGTGATGGCGTAAATCCAGCTCGAGAGTCCCGCACGTCCATCGTAGCGCTCGAGCGCATGCCAGACGCGCAGCAGGCTCTCCTGGGCGGCATCCTCGGCCTGAGTGCGTTCCCCGAGCAGCGCACAGCACAGCCGGAAGACCTTCTGCTCATAGCCCTCGAGCACGCGCGCGAAGGCCTGCTCGCGCGCCCCGCGGCGCAGCAGGCCCAGTACTTCCGCATCGGATGTCTCGGGCCGGCCGAGCGCAGTGTTCAAGCAGTTCCTCCGTCCTGCAGTACCCGCCGGGGCCTGCGTCGGTTTCAACTATTTTTGCGCCGCTGCGTGAAACCGCTCGCCGTTCGCGAGGGTATCAAATGCGACCCATCACATCGTTCCGGGAGTCACCGCTCATGTCGCTGTCCGATACGCTGGTTTCCATGCTCAGTATGGCCATTCCCATCGTCGCGATCCTCGGTGCATTCACCGTGGCGATCGTCAGCACGTACATCCATTACCGCCGCCAGCGCGAATTGCTGCAGTTGCATCATGCCGAGCGCATGGCGGCCCTCGAGAAAGGCATCGAACTGCCGCCGCTGTCCCCGGAACTCCTCGGCTCGGGCTGGGGACGTTCCTGCCGCAACGGCCGAAGCAGCGGAATCGTCACCCTACTGGTCGGCTTGGCCATCACGTTTGCGCTGTGGACCAATGGCGGAGGCTGGTGGGGTTTGATCATCGTCGCAGTCGGGCTCGGGCGGGTCATCGAGACGGCGCTCGGGATCCGCGGGGCGCGCGGCGCCGGAGCCGTCAGTCCGCCCGGATTCGGTCCGGGCCCCGGGTCCGGTTCCGGGCCGAGCCAGCCGAACTGAGGCGCATCGTCCCCCCGCGCCGGGCTAGCCACCGGCGCGCGGGGAAAGGCGGCTGGTGAGGCTGCGCGCCAGCACCAGCAGGATGATGATGCTGCACAGACCGATCAGCTGGCTGGCCGCGAAGCTGTTGGCATAGAGTTTGACGAGCAATTCGCGCAGCGCAAATACGACGGTGACGTCGAGCAACTGCGTCAGGCGTACGTGCCGAGTCTTGACGTAGCTGGTGAACGTGTCGAACAGCTCGATGAGTACGAAAACATCGAGCACGGTGACGATCAAGTTGCGGAAATCCTCCGCGTTTACGGTATTCGACTTGACGTCCGGAATCAGGCGCCAGACGTTCATGACGACGTCGAAGAAGGCGAACCCCATCACGACGATCATGATCAGCACCAAGCCGATGATGATGACGTCGATGGCGCGATCGTACATCCGCAGGATCAGGTCTCTCATGGGCCGCTGCTGCCGGTGCTTCAGGTCGCGCTCGGTTCGCGCCGGCCTAATTTATCATCCGCGCGGCCCTGCTCGCGTTCGCCCGTGCCGGGCGGGCTCGCGCCACGTCTGCGCCCCGGCTCCGGGTCCCTGAAGGGGCTGGTCGGGGGGGCGGGGGGCGTTGGCTGCGCTCAGGGGAGCGTCCCGGCCGGCCCCCTGGGGGGGATTCCGGGGTTTTGGGGTGCCCCAGAGAGCTTTTCCGGCCCCGCCCCGTTGACACTCCCGTTCCCCCTCCCTAGAATCGCCGGCCTTTCTCGGGTCGGCCCGACTGCGCACCGGCCCCGGAAATAGCGACACCCAGACCCCGGGCCAAATCCTCGCCAGTGCGCTCCACGGAGTGTGCCGTGCGTAGGCGGCCCGGTTTTCGTCCGGCCGCTCACCGCACGGGCGCACCCTTTGCACAATTCAGGGGCGCCGTCCGCGCTCGAACGCAGGATCTTGGAGACAGTATGGCGACCACGGGTCAGCTCATCCGGCAACCGCGCCGAACGAGAACAGAGAAAACCAAGGTGCCCGCGCTGGGGGCTTCGCCCCAGAAGCGAGGCGTCTGCACGCGCGTGTACACCACCACGCCGAAGAAGCCGAATTCCGCGCTGCGGAAGGTCTGCCGCGTACGCCTGACGAACGGCTACGAGGTCACCAGCTACATCGGCGGCGAAGGCCACAATCTGCAGGAGCACTCGGTGGTGCTGATCCGCGGCGGCCGCGTCAAGGATCTGCCGGGTGTGCGCTACCACACCGTCCGCGGTACCCTCGATTGCGCCGGTGTCGGTGAGCGCAAGCAGAGCCGCTCCAAATACGGCGCCAAGCGCCCCAAGAAGTAAGGAGGATCCGGTATGTCCCGCCGAGCCCAAGCTCCGGTCC
>JAPTUI010000301.1 GCA_028067895.1 Pseudomonadota bacterium
CGCTGCGCACGCCTTCAATCACAAGGGCTATCACAACACCTCGCTCGATGACATCGCCGCGGCACTGAAGGTCAGCAAGCCGACAGTGTATTACTACGTCTCGAACAAGGAACAGCTCCTGTTCGAGTGCTTCGTGGCCGGCATCGAGCCGATCCGCAGCGCCTTTCGCAAGGTGCGCCGGCTGAAGGCAAGCGCGCGGATGCGGCTGCAGGCCGTGCTCGGCCATTACGGGCAGGCCGTGGCCTCGGAGTTCGGCTGGTGCATGGTGCGCGCCGAGGACCAGGACCTCTCCCCGGTGATGAGCGCGCACATCAAGTCGCTGAAGTCCGAAATCGACCAGGGCATCCGCCGGCTGCTGCGCGAGGGCGTGCAGGACGGCTCGATTCATCCCTGCGATCCGAAGATGACGGCCTTCGCACTCGCCGGGGCACTGAACTGGATCGCGCACTGGTATCGGGAAAACCAGTCCATGACCGGCGCGCAGATCGCCGCCGCCTTCATTACCGTCTTCGAAAACGGGCTGATCCCGCGAGTGAGCGCCGAGGCCACACGCCGCACAGGCGGCGCCGTGGCCGGGCGCGCGCGCCGCTGAAGGCCCGACAGTCCACAGAGGTTTGTCCATGTCGAATACCGAAATCATCATCGCCGCCGCGCAGCGCACCCCGCTCGGGGCGTTCCAGGGCGTGTTCACCCCCGTCAGTGCCCCGGCGCTCGGGGCCGCTGCGCTCAAAGGGGCCCTCGAGGCCGCAGGGGTTGCGCCCGCCGACGTCGAGGAGGTGATCCTCGGCTGCGTGCTGCCGGCCGGTCTCGGCCAGGCACCGGCGCGCCAAGCCGCGATTGCCGCCGGGGTGCCGCTCGCCACCCCAGCGACCACCGTCAACAAGATGTGCGGCTCGGGACTGAAGACGGTCATGATGGCCGCCGACCAGATCCGCGCCGGCAGCGCGCAGATCGTGCTCGCCGGCGGCTTCGAGTCGATGACCCAGGCGCCGTACCTGCTGCCGAAGGCCCGTGGCGGCTACCGCATGGGCCACGGCGAGGTGCTCGATCACATGTTCCTTGATGGCCTGCAGAGCCCCTTCGACGGCAAGCTCATGGGCTGCTTCGCCGATGCCACGGCAGCGCGTTACGGGTTCACGCGCGAGCAGCAGGACGCCTTCGCGAGCGAATCGGTGCGCCGGGCACTCGCGGCCGCGAGCGGCGCATTCGCCGCCGAAATCACCCCGGTGACCGTCAAGACGCGCAAGGGCGAATCATTGATCGAGCACGACGAAACCCCCGGCACCTGCGACGTCAAGAAGATCCCGACGCTCAAGCCCGCATTCGGCAAGGACGGAACGGTGACCGCTGCGAGCGCCTCCTCGATCGCCGATGGCGCGGCGGCCGTGCTGGTGATGAGCGCGCAGGCCGCGGCAGAGCGTGGCGTGAAGCCGCTCGCGCGCGTACTCGCCTATGCAAGCCACGCACAGGAGCCGGAATGGTTCACGACCGCGCCGGTCGGAGCGATCCGCAAAGTGCTCGCGGCCACCGGCTGGAAGGCCGAGGACGTCGATTTGTATGAGATCAACGAAGCGTTCGCCGCCGTGACCTTGGCGGCGATCCATGATCTGAAACTCGATCCTGCACGCGTCAACGTCAACGGCGGCGCCTGTGCGCTCGGCCACCCTCTGGGCGCGACCGGCGCGCGCATTCTCACGACGCTGCTGCACGCGCTGCGGGCCCGCAGCGCGCGGCGCGGCATCGCCGCGCTGTGCATCGGCGGCGGCGAGGCCGTGGCCGTGGCGGTCGAGACGGTCGGCTAGGCCGACGCAGTTACAGCGAAGGGGGCACGATGAAGATTCAAGATGCACGCGCTGCCATCACCGGGGGCGCCTCGGGGCTCGGACAGGCCACTGCCCGTCACCTGATTGCACAGGGCGCCCGGGTGGCCCTGCTCGATGTGCAGGATGACGCCGGCCGGGCCGCCGCCGCTGCACTCGGACCGCAGGCGCACTTCGTGCACTGCGACGTCACCTCGGAGCAAGGGGTCGAGGCGGCCATGGCCGAGGCGCAGCAGCGCCTCGAGGGCCTGAATCTGCTGGTCAACTGTGCCGGGGTCATCGGCGCCGGCCGCGTGCTCGGCAAGAACGGTCCGATGAGCGGGGAGTTCTTCGCCAAAGTCGTCCAGGTCAATCTGATCGGCACGTTCCTCTGCGACAAGGCCGCCGCCGCATTGATGCAGCACAACACGCCGAGCGAGGACGGCGAGCGCGGCCTGCTGGTGCACACCTCCTCGGTCGCGGCATTCGAGGGTCAGATCGGCCAGGCGGCCTACTCGGCCACCAAGGCGGCGCTTGCCGGCATGACGCTGCCGATGGCGCGCGAGCTGGCGCGCTTCGGCATCCGCTGCATCGCGATTGCACCCGGCATTTTCCTCACCCCGATGGTGGCGAACATGACCGCCGAACTGCAGGCCTCGCTCGCCGCGCAGATCCCCTTCCCGCACCGCCTCGGCAAGCCGGAGGAGTTCGCGCAGCTGGTCGGTGCGGCGTTCACGATCCCCATGCTCAACGGCGAGACGATCCGCCTGGACGGCGCCGTGCGGATGCAGCCGCAATGAACAGCACGGCGGCCGCCGAGGTCGAACGCGATGTCATGGAATACGACGTCGCGATCATCGGGGCAGGACCGGCCGGGCTTGCCTGCGCGATCCGCCTGAAACAGCTTAAACCGGAGCTGAACATCTGCCTGCTGGAAAAAGCCGCGAATGTCGGCGCGCACGCGCTCTCCGGCGCGGTCATCGAACCCGGCCCGCTCGATGCATTGGCGCCGGAGTGGCGCCAATCGCCACCCTCGATCTGCGTGCCGGCGGCCCGTGATGAGATGCATCTGCTGACGCGCACCGGGAAGATTCGCCTGCCGCTGCCTGCGCAGTTGCACAACCGCGGTAATTTCATCGTCTCGCTCGGACTGCTCACCGCCTGGCTCGCGCAAAAGGCCGAAGGCCTGGGCGTGGACATCTTCCCGGGCTTCGCCGCGGCCGCACCCCTGCTCGGACCGGACGGGGCGGTGCTCGGGGTCCAGCTCGGGGATGTGGGCCTGGAGAAGGACGGTGAGCCCGGCGCGAACTACACGCCGGGTGCGCAGATCCGGGCCGCCACGACGATCCTCGCCGAGGGGGCGCGCGGCAGCCTCTCGAAGCAGTTGATCCAGCGCTTCGAGCTCGACGCCGGGTGCGCGCCGCAGACCTACGGCCTGGGGTTGAAGGAGCTGTGGCAGCTGCCCGAGGGGCGGGTGCGTCCCGGATTGATTCAGCACAGCGTCGGCTGGCCGCTCGATACGCGCACCTACGGCGGCAGCTTCATCTACCACCTCAGCGAGAACCGGGTTTACGTCGGCTTCGTCGTCGGACTCGACTACGAGGACCCCCGCCTCTCGCCGTTCGAGGCATTCCAGCAGTTCAAACACCACCCGAGCGTCAAGCCCCTGCTTGAAGGCGGAGAGATCCTCGCCGCCGGGGCGCGCACCATCGCCGCGGGCGGCTGGCAGAGTATTCCGCGTCTGGAGATGCCCGGCGCGATGCTGATCGGCGACGCGGCCGGCGGTGTGAACGTGCCGAAGATCAAGGGGGTGCACCAGGCCATCCGCAGCGGCATGCTCGCCGCGGAACATCTGGCCGAAACCGGATCGCCGCAAGGCTTCGATGCGCGCTGGCGCGCCTCGGCCGGCGGTCAGGAGCTGCGCGCCGTGCGCAACTTCAAGCCCGGATTCAAACGCGGTCTGTGGTTCGGCCTCGCCAACTCCGCGCTCGAGTCGCTCACCGGCGGGCGCACCCCCTGGACGCTCAAGCCCCGCAGCGCCGATTATCAGCGCCTGCGTGCGCTCGAGCACTACGCCTCGCCGGAGCGTCACTGGGTGGAACGTACGCTCCCGCCGCGCGATCGGCTGGCGGCGGTGTTTTTCGCCTCGACCAGTCATGACGAGCATCAACCGGCGCATTTGAAAGTGCGCGATCCGTCGATCTGCGCCGAGCGGTGCACGCGCGAGTTCGGCAATCCCTGCCAGCGCTTCTGCCCGGCCAACGTCTACGAGATGGTCGAGGATGCCGGCGGACGGCGGCTGCAGATCAACGCGGCCAACTGCGTGCACTGCAAGGCCTGCGACATCAAGGACCCTTACGCCATCATCGATTGGACGCCTCCGGAGGGCGGCTCCGGACCCAACTATCAGTCCCTGTAGCGGCCATGGATCCGATCTGGACACCCTCTGCGCAGCGCGTGGCTGCGGCGAACCTGACACGCTTCATCGCCCGGGTGAATGCCCGGCGCGGGCTCGCGCTCGAGGGCTATGCGGCCCTCTATGCGTGGTCGGTGAGCGAGCCTGGTGAATTCTGGAGCGAGCTGGCGAACTTCGCCGACGTGCGCGCCGAGTGGGGCGAGGGCCCCGCGATCGAGCACCCCGAGCGGATGCCGGGGGCGCGGTTCTTCCCGACGGCCCGCCTGAACTTCGCCGAGAACCTGCTGCGTTACCGCGACGATCACGCCGCGATCACCTTCAGCAACGAGCGCGGCGCCGAGCAGCGCCTGACCTACCGCCAACTCGCCGATGAGGTCGCGCGCATCGCCGCGGGGCTGCGCGAAGCGGGCGTCGGTCCCGGCGATCGGGTCGCCGGCTACCTGCCGAACCTGCCCCAGACCCTCATCGCCATGCTGGCCACGGCGAGCCTCGGGGCGATCTGGTCGTCGTGCTCGCCGGACTTCGGCGTGCACGGCCTACTCGATCGGTTCGGGCAGATCGCCCCGAAGGTGCTGTTCACCGCGGACGGGTACTTCTACACCGGCAAGACGCTCGACTCGCTCGGTCCGATCGGAGAGGCTGCCGGCCAGCTGCCGAGCGTCGAGCGCCTCATCGTGATCCCGTACGTCAGCGCCGCGCCGGCACTCGAGCGACTCGGGAACGCCGCGGCGCGTGCCACGCTCTGGGAACACTTCGGCACGCGCGGCGCGCCGCTGCGCTTCACGCTACTGCCGTTCAACCACCCGCTCTACATCCTGTTCTCCTCCGGCACCACCGGGGTGCCGAAATGCATCGTGCACGGTGCCGGCGGCACGCTCCTGCAACATCAGAAGGAGCACCTGCTGCACGTGGATCTGCAGCGCTCCGACCAGATCTTCTACTACACCACCTGCGGATGGATGATGTGGAACTGGCTGGCCAGTGCGCTCGCCACCGGCGCGACGCTGATCCTCTACGATGGCAACCCCTTTCACCCCGACCCCGGGGTGCTGTGGCGCCTGGCCGCACGCGAGCGCATCACGGTGTTCGGCACCAGCGCCAAGTACCTCTCGGCGCTGGAGAAAAACGGCTACACCCCGGAGCGCGAAGTCGATCTTGGCGCGCTGCGCTCGATCCTCTCCACCGGCTCCCCGCTGCTGCCGGAAGGCTTCGAGTTCGTCTACCGTGCCATCAAGGCCGATCTGCAGCTCGCTTCGATTTCCGGCGGAACCGACATCGTCTCGTGCTTCGCCCTCGGCTGCCCCACGCTCCCGGTCTACCGCGGCGAGCTGCAGTGTCGCGGCCTCGGCCTGCGCGTGGAGATCTTCGATCCGGCCGGACGACCCGTGCGCGCCGAGCGCGGTGAGCTGGTCTGCACCGCGCCGTTCCCCTCCATGCCGGTGGCCTTCTGGAACGATCCCGACGGACACAAATACCGCGCCGCCTACTTCGAGCGCTTCCCCGGAGTGTGGCACCACGGCGATTACGCGGAACTCACCGAGCACGACGGCATCGTCATCTATGGCCGCTCCGATGCCGTACTCAATCCGGGCGGCGTACGCATCGGCACCGCCGAGATCTACTCCGCTGTGGAAAGCCTGCCCGAAATCACCGAGGCCATCGCCGTCGGCCAGGACTGGCAGGGCGACGTGCGCGTGATCCTGTTCGTACGCCTGCAGGACGGCGTTGACCTCGACAAGTCCCTCAAAGATCGCATCCGCACCGCGATCCGCACCAACACCACGCCGCGGCACGTGCCCGCCAAGATCCTCGCCGTTCCCGACATCCCCAGAACCCGCTCCGGCAAACTGACCGAGCTCGCCGTGCGCGCAGTCATCCACGGCAGACCCGTGCTCAACGTCGAGGCGCTCGCGAACCCCGAGGCGCTCGAGCACTTCCGCAACCTGCCCGAACTCGGCGGCTGAGGTCGCGGCACGCATGGATCAGTCGGCTGCGCCGACGCTGCGCGAGCTCTACACGCAGCAACTGGGCACGCGCGGCTACCGGAGTGACCCGGCACAGCTCGCCGTGCTCGCACGTCTGGAGAATCTGCGCACGCGCCTGATCAACGCGCACGCGGCACAGGGGTCCGCCGCACGTCGCATGTTGCATCGTCTGACGCACCGCGGTAGTGCCGCACCCCGCGGCATCTACCTGTGGGGTCCGGTCGGCCGCGGCAAGACCTGGCTGATGGATCTATTCTTTCAGAGCTTGACGTTTCCCGAAAGGCGCCGCCGGCACTTCCACCGCTTCATGCACGAGGTGCACGCGGAACTGAAGCGTCTCGGCGAGCACGCCTCGCCGCTCGAGGTGCTCGCCGAGCGAATCGCCGCCGACACGCGCGTGCTGTGCTTCGATGAGCTGTTCGTGAGCGACATCGCCGATGCGATGATCCTCGGCGGACTGTTCGACGGGCTGTTCAGCCGGGGTGTAACGCTGGTGGCCACCTCCAACAGCCCGCCGGCTGAGCTGTATCGTGACGGACTTCAGCGCCAGCGGTTTCTGCCGGCGATCGCGCTGCTCGAGCGGCACACCGAAGTCGTCCCGGTCGACGGCGGCAGCGATTACCGGTTGCGCCAGCTCACGCAGGCGGGCACCTACCTGCCGAGCGATGCGCCCGACACCGCGGCCCGTCTCAGGGCACTGTTCGATGAGCTCGCACAACACGCCGAGTGGAACGAGGCGCCGCTCGAGATCAACGAACGGCCTATCCCGGTCGTGCGCCACAGCGACGGTGCGGTGTGGTTCGGCTTCGAGGCCCTGTGCGCCGGGCCGCGCAGTGCTGACGATTACATCGAGATCGCGCGGCTGTACCCGACCGTACTGCTCGAGCAAGTCCCGCGGCTCGACGAGAACCGCCACGATGAAACGCGGCGCTTCATCGGACTCGTCGATGAGCTCTACGACCACAACGTCAAGCTCGTGGTCTCGGCCGCTGCCGCCCCGGACGCCCTGTACCAGGGCGAACGGCTGCGCTTCGAATTCCAGCGCACGACCAGCCGGCTCATCGAGATGCAGAGCGCCGAATACCTGGCGCGCGAGCACCTGCCGTGACGCATCGCTGCGGCAGCTACCTATAGCCCGCAGCGCGGGGCGTGACAGACTCCGACACGCCAGCTGCGCACCGTCACGGGCGACGGGTGCGAGGAGACACCGCGTGTTCAATGTGCGCAATCGCCGCCTCGGCATCGTCGGCCTCGGCTACGTCGGCCTGCCGCTCGCCGTGGAGTTCGGCAAGCGCTTTGCGACCGTAGGGTTCGACGTCAAAGCCCGCCGCGTCGCGGAACTGCGCGCCGGCAGGGACGACACCCTGGAAGTGAGCGATCAGGAACTAGCGCTCGCGAAACACCTCACCTTTACGACACGGCTGAACGATCTGCGCCGCTGCCGCGTCTACATTGTGGCGGTACCGACGCCAATCGACATGTACAAGCGTCCCGACCTCGGCGCACTCAATGCCGCGACGGTCAGCGTCGGTTCGGTCCTCAAGCGCGGCGACGTGGTCATCTACGAATCCACCGTCTACCCCGGTTGCACCGAGGAGGTCTGCGTGCCGTTGCTCGAGCGGACCTCCGGCCTGACCTTCAACCGCGATTTCTTCGTCGGTTACAGCCCCGAGCGCATCAACCCCGGTGACAAGGAGCATCGCCTCGCCACGGTGCGCAAGATCACCTCCGGGTCGACGCCGGCGTGCGCCGCGTTCATCGACTCGCTGTACCAGGCCATCGTGGCCGCCGGCACCCACCAGGCCTCGAGCATCAAGGTGGCCGAGGCCGCCAAGGTAATCGAGAACACCCAGCGCGACGTGAACATCGCACTGATCAACGAGCTCGCACTGATCTTCTCACGGCTCGGAATCGACACCGAAGAGGTTCTGCAGGCGGCCGGATCGAAGTGGAATTTCCTGCCGTTCCGGCCGGGTTTGGTCGGCGGGCACTGCATCGGCGTCGATCCCTACTACCTCACCCACAAGGCGCAGGAGCTCGGCTACCACCCGGAAATGATCCTCGCCGGACGACGCCTGAATGACAACATGCCGATCTACATCGCAGCTGAAATCGTCAAGCTGATGAATCGCAAACGAATCCCCGCCAACGGCGCGCGCATCCTGATCCTCGGGGTGACGTTCAAGGAAAACTGTCCGGACATCCGCAACTCCAAAGCCGTCGACGTGGCGCACGAACTCACCAAATACGGCGCCGAGGTGGAGATCTACGACCCTTGGGCCAACCGGCACGAGTGCTGGAGCGAGTATCGACTGCGCCTGCTGCACGAGCTGCCCCGCCGCCGCTACGATGCCGCGGTCGTCGCGGTCGCGCATGATGAGTTCCGTTCGCTCGGTGCGGATGCGGTCCATCGACTGTGCCGCAAGACCCATGTCCTGTACGACATCAAGCATATCTTTCCGGCCGCCCGCGTCGATGCGAGCCTGTAGGTCGCACCCGCTCAGCGCGTCAGCCAGCCTCGCGAGCGCACCGTAACCAGCGCGTACGGGAAGATCCAGAAGAGCGCAAACGAGTAGAAATAGGCGTACAGCACGCCGTAGATGAAATCGAGCGAACGCTCGGAGCGCAGGTAGTAAAGCATGTTGAACACGGAGAGCGCGCCCATCACGAGGAACATCGAGCCAGCGATCGCCGGATCGTGCTCGAGCACCACCGGCATCACGATCAGCCCGGATAGCGAGATTGGATAACTCGCGTTGGTGATGAACCGATCGAACGCGGCCAGGATGCGCGTTGGCCATGGCCGCTTCCACACGATGCGCGCGAAGCGCAGCTCCTCGCGCACGTAGGATCGGTCCCAGCGCAGGAACATCTTGCAGAGCTTCTCGAAGGCATGCGGCACGACCGTATGCACCACGGCGGTGCGCTGGTAGAGCGCATCGTATCCACTGTCGAGCAGATAGTTGGTCATGGCGCGGTCCTCGCCGAAGGTGCAGTTCGTCCCGAGGAATCGCTGCGCACGCCAGCGCGAGAGCACGCTGCGCACCGCATCGGCTCTGAGCGCGGTGAGCGCGCCGGGACAGCAGTAGACATTGCGAAAGACCGATTCGGCCGCCCGCTGGATGTCGAACGAGAGAATGAACCGCACGTGCAGCATGCGGGGAATGAGGCCGCGCGAACGGTTGTACACCATGACCTTGCCGGCCACGGCCCCGACGCGGGCATCACGAAAGGGCCCGGCGAGCGCGAGCAGAGCGCCGTGCTCGATGACACTGTCGGAGTCGATCGTCACCAGAATCTCTCCGCGCGCGCGTGCGAACCCGAGCGCGAGCGCCTCGCGCTTTCCCTGATTGCGCTCCTGACGCAGCGCGGTGACCAGTCCCGGATGGTGCTCGGCGGCGCGGCTCACGTACGTCCAGGTATCATCGGTGCTGCCGTCATCGATGACCAGGATCTCGAGTCGCTCGCGCGGGTAGTCGGCACGTACGACGGATTCAATCGACTGCAGCACCATCGCGCCTTCGTTGTAGGCCGGGATGATCACGGTCAGCCGCGGCGCACTCTCGAGGGTGGCCGCCGGGGCCGGTCGATAGGCCACCCACAGCACGGTGCGCACCACCACCAGCGCAAAGCCGAGCACCACCCAGGCAATCGACAGGTACGCAACCGGCTGGATGCGCTGGCGCGCGGCCACGGCCGCCAGCACGCGCGGCGTGATGTCTCCGAACTGGTACAGCGCAATCGCGAGCAAGCTCGCGCAGATCAGCCCGTACACACTGTACGCCCAGACTTTGCTCGGCTCCCGGCCCGCGGCGCCAAGGCGTGCGCGCAGAGTGGCGGCCGCGTCCAGGTTTGTCATAGGCGATCTTCCGCATGCGAAGGGTGGACCGTCGGGCCGCGGGCCGGCCTCAGGACGGCCGGACATCCGCGGGCTCCGCCATAGGATGTTCGCTGGCCGGCAAAAATCCATTACCAACTCTACGTATGCAGCAGCCGCCGCCCCGCACTATCCCGGTTGCGCTCGCGCCTCGGCTCGCGCCCGCTCGAGCTGCTCGGTCAGGCGCCGCTCGGACACCGGCACGGCGGTCCTCAGCGCCTGCGCGAACAATGACACGCGCAGCTCCTCGATCATCCAGCGCAGCTGCTCTAATTGCGGACGCTGGGCGTCCTCGGGCTGCTCCTCGTGCAAGGCGCGCCAGGCGGCCACGAAGGGAGCGATGCGCGCGCTGAGCAGCGCATCGCGGCGCACATCGGCCGGCAGCCGCCCGGCGCGCCGCCCGGCGGCCTTCAGGTAGCGCGGCAAGTGCCCGAACCACGGATCGGGCGTGGCCGTGATGAACTGCGGCGGCAACAGCTGCGCGAGCTGCGCCTCGATATCGGCTGCAGCCGCGCGCGCGCTGGTGCGCAATCCGCTGAGCAGCCCGTGCACCTGACGCGCCTCGAGACATACCGTACGCAGCGTGCCGATGACCCGCTCGCCGACCGGCTCGAGCTGTGCGCGGCCGCGCTGCAGCGCCTGCTCGAAGGCCTCACGCGTGCGCGGCAGGGGGGCCTCCGGCGGTGCGAAGCAGTCCGCGAAAATGCGCTGCACGGCCAACTCGGCGAGCGGACGGCTCAACCCGAGCGCGGCGCTCGAGAGCAGCAGTTCGCGCTCCGCGGCGAGGCGTTGGTTCCAGAAGCGCGCCTGCTGTCCCAGCGCGAGCAGTGCCAATCGAGTCACCGCGCCACGCAGCAGCGCGTGCGCACTCGGCGCATCGCGCGCTTCGGCCAGGGCGACCGCCTGACCCAGATCGCGCAGGGTGGGGTAGACCCGCAGCGTCAGTCCGTTGCGCTCCACGGTGCGGGTGTGCGGTACGTCGCCGAAATCCCACTGCCGATGCGTGCTGGCCGCGGACGCATTCGTAGCGGCCGACTGCGGGGCGCGCTCGCGCAGCGTCCGTTTCAGGGCCGCAAGATCCCGGCCCTCGGCGAGCACCGTGTCGTGCGCATCCACCACGCGGATGTTCAGGCGCAGGTGCGGTGGCAGCGGCAACTGCGCCAGATCCGCTGCGCTTGGCGCAACGTCGGTGCGCCGCGCGATCCAGGCGGCGAGCGCCGTGTGCAAGCCCGGGAGCGCATCGAGATCGTCGGTCTGCAGCGGCGCCAGCTCCTCGAGCGCCGCTCGGGCGTGCTCGGGCACCGGCACCAGCTGCTTGCGCTGGCTCTTGGGCAGCTCGCGCAGCACGGTGATGAGCTTCTCCAGCCGCCAACCCGGCACGAGCCAGGCCAGCCGGTCGGCGTCCAGGCTCTCCAGCAGCACGTCCGGCACGAGCAGCGTCAGCCCGTCATCGGCCTCGCCCGGCTCGAAGCGATAGAGCAGCGTCAGGAGATTGCCGCCGACGCGCAACGCATCGGGAAAGCGCCGCGCATCGATCTCCTCAGGGGCGCGCAGCATCAGAGTCTCGCGCGTCATGGTGAGCCGGTGCGGTTCGCGCGGCTGCACGTGGCGCCACCAGCGCGTGAAGGTCGCCATCGAATTAACTTCGGGCGGGATGCGCTCGCGATAGAACTCGACCTGCTGTTCCTCGGCGGCCACGATGTCGCGACGGCGGATTTTCGCCTCGAGCCGCTCGAGTTCGGCGCGCACCGCTCGATTGGCCGCAAGAAACGGTGCGTCTGCAAGCGTCCGCGGCGGCCCGTCTTCGGGATCGAGGAGTGCCTCGCGGATGAAGATGTCGCGCGCCTCCTGTGGCGCGATGCGTCCGTAGTCCACCCGTCGCCGGTTCGCCAGCTGCAACCCGTAGAGCGTCACGGTCTCGAACGCCCCGACGATGCCGCGCCGCTCGACCCAGTGCGGTTCGCTGTAGCTGCGCTTCAGCAGGTGTGCGGCCGCCCGCTCGATCCATGCCGGTTCCACGGCGGCCACCATGCGGCCGTAGAGTCGCGTCGTCTCGAGCAGACTCGCCGCGACGATCCACTTCGGCGGCCGGGTCGCGAGCGGCGTGCCGCGCGCAATGACGAAGCGGATCCCGCGCGGACCGTCGTACTCACGTCGCTCGTTGAGCGTGCCGATCGAGCCGAGAAAGCCGGTGAGGATACCCTGGTGCAGCTCGGCGTAGCCGGCCGGGATCTGGTTGGCGCGCAGGCGCAACTCCCGCGCGCTGCGCGCGAGTTGCAGGTGCAGTTCCTGCCACTCGCGCATCCGCAGAAACGACAGGAAGTGCTCCCGGCACCACTTGCGCAGCTGACTATTCGTGCGCTGCTCGCTCTGCTCGCCGTAGGCGCGCCAGAGGTTCAGCACCGTGAGAAAGTCCGAGCGCGCATCGGCGAACACTGCGTGTTTCTCCGCAGCCTGCTGCTGCTGATCCGCCGGCCGCTCGCGCGGGTCCTGCGTCTCGAGGAACGCAGCGATGATCAGCATCTCGGCGAGGCAGCCGAACTGCGCGGCCGCGAGCAGCATCCGCCCCAGACGCGGATCGAGCGGCAAGGCGGCGATGCTCGCTCCGAGCGCCGTAACGCGCCCGTCCCGCATCGCCTGCAGCTCTTCCAGTAGGCGCACACCGTCGCTGATCAGTCGCCCTTCCGGCGGGTCGAGGAACGGGAAGTCCTGCGGCTCACCGAGCTCGAGGCTCGCCATGCGCAGAATCACGCTGGCGAGGTTGGTGCGCAGCACCTCCGGGGCGGTGTATGGCTCGCGAGCGGCAAAGTCCTCCTCCGAATACAGCCGGATGCAGATGCCGGGCGCCTCGCGGCCGCATCGGCCCTTGCGCTGCTCGGCGCTCGCCTGCGACACCGGCTCGACGTGCAGCCGCTGCACCTTGGCGCGCGGGCTGTAGCGGCTGATGCGCGCCAAGCCCGAGTCGATCACGTGGCGGATGCCGGGAACGGTGAGCGAGGTTTCCGCGACGTTGGTGGCGAGAATCACGCGCCGCCCGGCGTGTCTGTGGAAAATGCGCGCCTGCTCGCCGGCCGAGAGGCGTGCATAGAGCGGCAGCACCTCGGTGTGGCGCAGTTCGGCACGCGCCAGCGCCTCGGCCGCCTCGCGAATGTGCTTCTCTCCGGGCAGAAATACCAGCGTGTCGGACTCAGCAGCGGCCGAGCCGAGTTCGCGCACCGCGGCCACCACCCCTTCGGGCAGCGACAACTCCGCAGCGTCCTCGTCTTCCGCGGCGAGCGGTCGGTAGCGCACCTCGACCGGGTAGCTGCGGCCGGACACTTCGATCACCGGCGCGGCGCCGAAGAACGCCGCAATGCGCTGCGGCTCGATCGTCGCGGAGGTCACGATCAGACGCAGGTCGGAGCGGCGCGAGAGCAGCTGGCGCAGCACGCCGAGCAGCAGATCGATGTTGAGGCTGCGCTCGTGCGCCTCGTCGATGATCAGGGTGTCGTAGCGGCGCAGCGCACGGTCGCTCTCCAGCTCCTTCAGCAGGATGCCGTCGGTCATGAGCTTGACGCGGCACTCGGGGCCGGTGCGGTCGGTGAAGCGCACCTGGTAGCCCACCGCCCCGCCGACCGTGGTGCCGAGTTCCTCGGCCAGACGCGTCGCCAGGGCGCGTGCGGCGATCCGCCGCGGCTGAGTGTGGCCGATCAGGCCGGCGATGCCCCGGCCCGCCTCGAGACAGAATTTCGGCAGCTGCGTGGACTTGCCCGAGCCGGTCGCCCCGCAGACCACGATCACCGGATGGCGCGTCAGCGCCTGAATGATCTCGTCGCGGTGCGCCGTGATCGGCAGCGCGGCATCGTACTCGAGCCGCACCGGCGCGGCGCTCGCGCGCGCCCCGGCGCCGCGGTGAACGGTTTCCATCCGCTCAAGTGTAATGCACCGCCGCCGCGGCGCGGCGGGTGGTACGGGCTAGATCACTCCGCGCCGCAGCTGGTCGAGCTCGATCGACTCGAACAGGGCCCGGAAATTGCCCTCGCCGAAGCCCTCGTTGCCCTTGCGCTGGATGATCTCGAAGAAGATCGGCCCGATCACGTTGGCGGTGAAGATCTGCAGCAGCAGGCCTTCGCCGCGCTGCGGGTTGCCGTCGATCAGGATGCGCCGCCGGCGCAACTCCTCGAGCGGCTCGCCGTGCCCGGGCACCCGTGCCTCGATCCCCTCGTAGTAGGTCTCGGGGGTGTCCTGGAACCGGATCCCGTGACCGCGCAGCGTATCGACGGTGCGATAGATGTCCTCGGTGGCGAGCGCGATGTGCTGGATGCCCTCGCCGTGATAC
>JAPTUI010000342.1 GCA_028067895.1 Pseudomonadota bacterium
GGCCCAGATCCTGAAACGCCTGCCAGGCTGCCGCCGCTGAGGGCTGCACGGTCACGCCCTGAGCGTGCATTTGCTCGAGCACCCACTGCACGAAGCCTTCATCCAGGAGCGGGTAATCGAGGTTCACTGCCCCGGCGAACGCTTCCTTGCGCCGGACCGTCATCTCCTGCACGAGCGAGCGGTGCGATCCCGTACCGATGAAGAGGAAGTACCCGGGCGTGTTGGGACGCAGATTGATCGCGTCCCGTGCGGCTTTCAGGGCTTGCATCAAGGCCTGGGCATCTTCCCGACCCAGGCACTCCTGCACTTCGTCCACGATGAAGACGAGGTCGGTCCCGGCCTCATCGACGATCTGGGTGAAGGCCTCCGCCAGGGTGGCGCCGCCCTCCTCCCCGAGTTTGGCCAGGTCGAAATTGAACTTGAACCCGTGGACCGCCACTTCGGCGCGGACCACCCGTTTCAATGCCGCCCAGATGGCAGACGTCGGATCCTGAAGCTCGCGCAGCTTGGCCCTCACGGCCCGCAGGATGAGCTCGGCGGGGGAGATGCTGACGTTGGACCAGAGGTCGACGTAGATCACGACGGCGCTGCGCCCGTGCGCTCCTGGCCCCCAATCGCCCTGCTCCAGTACGGGAATCAGATCCTGGCGCAGGAACGTGGTCTTGCCGGTGCGGCGCAGGCCGGACAGGAACAGTCCCGAGCGCAGCGGCTGATCGAACACCTTCGGGTTCAGCAGCTGCTCGGCCATCTGTCGAGCGAGGGTGGTCCGGTGGTAGACGTCGGTCATGGGTTTAGGTGTAACTAGGGATTCGCCCTAATTATGCCGTTTTCCTAATTCTCCACAATCCCTTTGACCGCTTCCCTGGGAGCGGAGCCGCAGCCTGGGTTCCGTACCAGACGATCGGCTCACCAATCACCTGAACATGCCGTCCGGCGCCCTACCCCAGGTCCTTCACGATCTGCTCCACCGCGGTGATGACTTCGTCCTTGTCGACGCCCTTCAGACCCTGCGGGAAAGCCAGGGTGACCTTGCCTCGCGCGTTGCGGGTGACGATGACGCGGCGGGAGGCGCCGACGTTGTAGTGTTTCTGGACGGGCTCGAATTTCTTCGAGCGGTCGAGACTCTCGATGAGGGCTTTGAGGACGGCGCTGGGCTCGCGGTCCTTGTCCCCCTTCTTCAGGTTCTGCGCGGCTTTGAGGACGACTTCCTTGGCGCCGGGGCGGTCCATGAGGGTGGCGAGCTTGTAGCTCTGCTCGATGGGCACGGCGCTCTTGTCCGGGAACAGGGCCCCAATCGTCGCGTGGCGCACGAGCTGGGCCGCTTTGAGCATCTTGGCCACCTGCCCCTTGCTGAGGCCGATCGCCTCGCTGAGCGCATCCTGCGTGGCGAAGACCTTGGCCTCGATCTGGGTCTGGAAGGACAGCGCACGTTCCATGGGGCTGATGTCCTGGCGGTCGGCGTTCTCGATGTGCATCAGGACCGCGGCACGGGTGTCGTCGGCGTCGATCACGCGGACCTTGAGCTTCTTGCCGAGCACCTCGCAGGCGTAGCGGCGGCGCATGCCGTAGATGAGCTCGTAGTCGTAGTTGGGATCGCCGGTGAGCTTGCGGGCGACGGCCGGCACCTGCTGCTCGTCTCTGGCGATGGAATCGATGAGATCCTGGCAGCGCTCGCGCGTGTACCAGCTGTCGGCGCGGTTATGGAATTGCCAGGGCCGCACGCGCTTGGGATCGACGGAGAAGATGTTCTCGCGCTCGAGAGGCGGCAGGATGCGGCCGGTGATGGCCATTTCGGCGGCCGGCAGGATGGGCCGCACGGCGGGCTTCTGGGTTGGCGCAGGCTCGGGATTGTCGGTGAGCGATCGGGCGATGTCGCTCAAATTGGTGCCGCCGAAGAGCTTACTGGCCATGGTTGAAGACTCCTTTGCGTGCTACCTGAAATGCCATATTTATTTCTGTGATCAATGAGTTACGGGAGTTTCGAGACGAAACCTCCCTACCCTGTCCCCTTGCGTACCGGATGCTCATGCGATGGCCCGCTGGGTCAATTCCGCGGCCTTCGACGGCCACTCGCGCAGCACTGCGAGCTCGATCTCCTCGAACACGTTGTTCATCATGCCGAGCACGGCGCGGTCGGGCTTGGGCTGCTCGTAGGGGGTGGTGAACTGGGCAGCGGCGTTGATGACGGCGCTCGAGTGGAAGAACACTCTCTGGAACACGGAGTCGCCGAAGCAGGCACGCATGACCTCGAAGAACTGCTTCTGACTCTCGTAGCGGCGATCGAAGAGCGAGGTGAGCACGGAGATCCAGCGGTAGGTCTTGGTGGGGTCGAGCTGGCCGATGTAGGCATGCACCATGCGGAAGAATTGCACGGTGCTTGAGAAATCGAACATGCGCGCCGCCGAGGGGACGATGAGGGCATCGGCGGCCAGCAGCACGTTGATGGAGATCATGCCGAGGGCCGGGGGGCTGTCGATCAGGATGAGGTCGTAGTTCTGGGCGACGGTCTGGAGACCGAAGCGCAACTCGCTGAAGAAGGCGACGCGCTGCTCGCGGTTGGCCTGGGAGCCGACGCGCATGACGATGGCGATCTCGGCCTCGTAGAGCGCGAGGCAGGCGGGGATGAGATCGATGCCGGGGAAGTAGGTCCTGCGGACGGCGTAGGCGAGGCTCTCCTGTTCGCTCGCGAGATACGGCAGGATGGTGTCGTCGGCGGTGATCTCGGCGTCCGGCACGTAGCCGAACATGGAGGTGGTGGTGGCCTGGCTGTCGGTGTCGACGACCAGCACGCGGTAGCCCTTGAGGGCGAGATAGTGCGCGAGGTTCACGCAGGTGGTGGACTTGCCGACGCCGCCTTTGAAGTTCTGGCAGGCAAGGACCAGCGGCGGATCGGTGGCGGGGTCGCGCCAGGGCAGGGTCTCAAAATGGGCGCGGAAGGCTTGGATCTGCTCGAGGCTGTAGCCGACGCGGCGGTTGTTGCCGGGGTTGCGCGCTGGGGCTGCCATGCCGATCTCGGCCTCGGCGCGGGCAAGGGTGGTGCGGTCGCGGCCGACCATCTCGGCGGCCTCGCCGGGGCTGAAGAGGCGCTGTAGGGTCTTGCGCTGATGGGGCTCGGCGCCGAGCTCGTGCATCTTCTGCAGGAAGCTCTCGCTGGCGGTGAGAATGGCTTGAAGCTTGTCGAGGGCGGTGATCGCTGGCACACTGTGCTCCCGAGGACTGCGCGGCACACGGATATTGAGTGAAAACTAGCAGAAATCCGTGCGCGGGACCACCGTAGAATGGCGATCGGGCGGGGCGGTGACGGCCAGTGAGCGACGATACACCTCAGATCTCGGATTCGGCTCGGTTTGAGCGGCACGTCCGGCTGCTCGCCGACGTCGGAATGTCGCCCGAGCTCACGGTCCGACAGCTGCTCGTCGCGGGCTTTCCGGTGGAGTGGATCCGGGAGCGGTTTCCCCAGGTTTCGGATTTGGCATTCGAGGTGCCGGTCGAGCCGCTGCTGCGACGCCGGCGGAACGCGAAACCAACACCCAGCGCTCCGACCCCTTCCGCGCCGGCTCGCCCCGAGCGGGCAGGGCAGGGCGCTCTCCCGGTGTTACCGGTCGGCGCGTTAGCGGAACGGGTGGTGCGAAAGACCGCCAGCGCTTCGTCCCGCTCCACGCCACCGGCCGCGGCTTCGGTTCCAACACGCTCGCACGCTCCGGTGACGAAACCGGAACCTGCCTCCACCACCTTGAGCGAGGGGATCTCGTTCCAGTATGTCCCGCTCATCCAGTGCTCGTTCCCGCACGCCGATCCGGGTGCGCTCACGCAGTTCACACGTCGCAATGGGTGGCTGGAGCTGACGCTCTCGACAGCGCGTCCGGATGCGGGTCTGCCGTACGGGGTGCCGGCGCGGTTGCTCACGATCTATTGCGCCTCGGAGGCCAAGCGTACGCACTCACCGGAGATCTATCTGGGAGAGAGCGTGCACGAGTTCCTGCGCCGGCTCGATGTGCCGATTACGCGCGGTGAGCGGGGATCGCTCCGGGTGTATGCCAACCAGCTCATGCGGCTGGTGCACTGCGCAATCTCGATCGACGAGAACATCCGGGATGCTTCAGGGCGCACGGGGCTGCACATCCGTCAGGCGCTGTTCGTGGAGGAGGCGCGCCTCTGGTGGGATGAGGCGACGGCGATCGGGCAGGGGAGCAGCCTGGTGCTCTCGCCGGTGCTCTATGACTCGATCCTCGAGCGCTCGGCGCCGCTCTCGACGAAGGCGTTGAAGCAGCTGCGCAAGAGCCCTATGGACCTCGATGTGTACGCCTGGCTGGTGCACCGGCTGTTTCACTTGAGCCGGCCGAGCACGGTGACCTGGGCACAGCTCTCGGGTCAGTTCGGGCATGGGTACCGCGAGATCCGCAAGTTCCGCCGCTTCTTCGCCGACTCGGTGAAGCGGGTACAGGAAGTCTATCCCGAGGCACGCCTCAAACTCTCTGACGCCGGGGTGATCCTCCTGCCCTCGCCGCAACACATTCCGCGGGACGCGCTCATCGAGTCGTGAGCGTCCGGCGGATGTCGGTGACCGCTCAAATGGGCGGTTTAATGATCCAATACTGCAGACAGACTATCCCGACGACGCCATCCTGCCCGTCGACCGCGGCTCGAGCCGATAGCCATCCGCCTCAGACCATCCTTACCCCCGCAGGTGGCGGGTGAGGATGGACCGAGACTGCGTCGCATCTCTACCGCTCGGTGGGAGCGTTTGGAGAGGATTTCAGGGGAAATTCTCCGGAAAACAGTGGGTTGGAAGAGGGGAGCGGCGGGGCGTTGCATCTCTACCGCTTTTCCAACAGGCCCTTGATTGACAAGGACTTTCACGATTATCGGGATGGTGAGCTCCGAAGATTGAGGCCCTCGGACCGTTGCATCTCTACCGCCTGGGCGTCGGAGCGCTGCCGCCGAAGCGTGGCGGTTCTGCCCCCAATCCGTTGCATCACTCCGCAACTTGGTTAATAAAGTTTTTAAATACAATGCGTTATGGATCCTCCTCTAGATCCTGTAGCTCCCTATATCAATCCTCTTACTGACGATTGATACAGAGCATCGACGGAGAAACCAGACCAGAACATTGAACCGGATGCCATCCCAATATATATTCCGATGTATCGGAATATTTTATCGGAAACAGTCATGAGCCTCGCTGCAGACATGCTCAAGCCAACGGAAGCCGCGGTCGTGGCCCGCGTTGCGCTCCGCGACGTCAATCGGGCGATCGATGAGCGCATTTTGCCGGAGGGCTTTTTCTCCATCGACGACGGTCGACACGTTGCGGCTCTCGCGTGCACGTTCATCGCGTTCTACTTCGAAACAGCCAAGCGGTTGACGTCGGAGGAGAGGCTGTTCGCCATTCGGGAAGCCGGCGCGCGGCTGACCAAATTTCACGTCCTGGCGCATTCTCTCGCCTCGTTGCCCGAGAAAGACTGGATCGTCCAGCACGAGTTCATCACCATTGATCTCGGCCCTTTCGCCAGGCGCACTACGAAACGTATGGAGCGGCTGCTGGCCGCACGAGATGCTGTGATAGCTGACCCAGACGTGCTCGGTGGAACCCCCGTTCTGCGAGGCACTCGTGTACCTGTCTACGATGTTGCGGCGTCCGTCGCGGCCGGCCTTCCCATGGATCGCATCCTTGCCGCCTATCCCTCGCTCGATGCGGACAAGGTCGATCTGGCCACGATCTACGCTGAGGCCAACCCTGCGCGTGGCCGGCCGCGGACTCGCGAGGAGCTTCCGGAGGGCGCCCGCAGCGTTGCTGAGCGGCGCGTGCCTCGTCGCAGGCCGGCGGGATGAAGTTCCTGATCGACGAGTGCCTCAGTCCGGAACTCGTCGCACGCGCCCACCAGAGGGGACATGGTGAGTCGACCCACGTGGTCTGGCTGGGCCGGGCAGGACTGAAGGATTGGGAGCTGAAGCCCCTCATACTCGAGGGGGATTGGACTTTCGTCACCCGCAATGCCGTGGATTTTCGCGGTCCGGCCGATCATCCAGGCGCCAAGGGCCAGTACGCTGGCGTGGAGATTCACGCCGGGCTCATCTGCCTCAACGGGCCTCCTGAGCGCATGGATTTGGACATGCAGCTCGAGCTGTTCGAGCAGGCGCTGGATGAAGTGCAGGCCGATCCTGACCTCATCAACCAGGTGCTGGAGATCACCTGCGAAGAGGATGTCCTGACCGTGCGTCGCTATCAGCTGCCCAAGGCCGATTAGGCTTCCGAGGACCGTTTTGGCTTGGCTGGAAGGAACAACGCGAAGAAATATTTCAGCGGGGCCTTGTCTTTGGCCTTGCCGCCCCAACATCCCCCGAGCCGCTCAGAATTGGCTGGGTGGTCCGGCTGTTGAGACTGTCAAGTGTGAAACAGGATTCCGGTACCAGGATACCTCCGGGTGACTCTGCGTACTGGCGCTGTGGATCGCTGACTACGGGCATGGCTCGTTCCTCGGCGGCTGCATTATGCCGCATTGTGTTCTTGGACCCGCGTTGGTAAGGCCTTTCTTGGTGAAACGGAAGGGTTGAGTTGACGATTAGCGGCGTGCGTTCGGGAGACGTTCAGCACTGGTGCTGAGGCTCCGGGTCAGAGCCAGTCTCCCGAACTGTGCAATGTTCAGGGGGGATCCGCGTGGGAACACCGAAATGGTTCAAACGCCGCGGCTACCGGCATTTTGACCGCCCTGTCGGGGAGGCTTTCGTCCGTCAGGTGCAGAAGCCGGACTTCGTCCGCGCGCATCCGTTTTCGCCCCTGATCCATTTCCTCAAGAAGTCGAGGCGGTACAAGCTGGATCAGCACCAGACCGTCTGGAAAGAACGCCCGATCATGTTTGCGTCTCATCGGGACGCGTGCATTTTTTCGTATTACTCGTTCCTGCTCGATGCCGCGTTGGAGGTGGCCTACAAACGCGATGGTCTGGGCGCGAACGTCATCGCCTATCGGAAACTGGGTAAGGGAAATGCGGCCTTTTCAGCTGAGGCCTACCAGTACGCCGTAGCCCACGCGCCCTGCAAGATCCTGGCGTTCGATGTCACCGATTTTTTTGGCAGCCTGGATCACAAGCGACTCAAGCAGCGCTTGAAGACCCTGCTGGGGGTCGATGAGCTCTCTGCGGACTGGTATCAGGTATTCAAAGCCGTCACCCATTACCACTACGTCGACAGCGCCGCCCTGAAGGCCGACGAGGTCATTGGGCCGCGCTGCAAAATACGGAAGCCGTTGCCGATCGCCTCCATCGCGGAGATCAAGGCGCGCGGAATACCCATCCACGTTTCGACGACATGGGGTGACCGGAAGGGCATTCCTCAGGGCACACCCATCAGCGCCACCCTGGCGAACCTGTATCTCTACGATTTCGATCTGCAGATGCTGCGGTACGCCAACGAGGCCGGTGCGTTTTATCGACGGTATTCGGACGACATCCTGTTCATCTGCCCGCCGGAGCTCGCCAAAGGAGCTGAGGCGAAGATCCGGGAGCTGCTGGACCAGGAAAAGCTGACCATCAGCGAGCGCAAAACGGAAAGGACGCTGTTCGACCCGGCGACTGAGGAGGGCAGGTCGCGGGCAGCGCAATACCTTGGATTTGCATTATCGCCGTCCGGCGCGGTGTTGCGGGCATCCTCGGTGAGCCGGCGCTGGCGAAAATTGCGCGGGGCGGTGAAGCGCACGCGGAAGGCCGCCGCGGCGGCCAAAAAAGGCGAACCGTTCAGACTGTCCACCCGGAAGCTGCGGCGTCAGTTCTCGCCGACCGGGGCGCGGAATTTTTCGAGTTATGCCCGTCGTGCGGCGACCGCCTTCGGAGCCGATGGCGCCGGTATTCTGAGGCAGGTTCGCCGGTTCGATCGCGCGGCCGATGCCGAGATCCGCAAGCTCAAGGCAGAACTCAATCCGAAGCCGACCGGCGGGTAACCCCTTCGCCCGACGCGCCCGGAATGGTATGCCCTAGATAGACCTCCCCCTCGAGGGCGCGGTGGGTCAGAACGCAGACGCGGAAGGGTCCCGGGTGTCAGCATGCATGGCTTCGACCAATGCGGCAAGCAGGACGCCAAGGCCGGCTCCAACCAATGCGCCTTCGCTCTTCCTGGCGATGGCGGTACCGACCAAGGCGCCGATCATGGCGCCGCCCAGATATCGGGCCGCCCGGGGATGGGTGTTGGCCAGATTGAGGACGGCGTCCCCGAGCTGCACGCCCGTCATGAATGCCTCGTAGTAGTCGGCGAATTCGCGCACGATCAGGGGAGCCGATCCGAGCTCGAGATCGAGCAGGTAATCGGCGAGCTGCCCGACGGCCCATGTCGTTGTCTGACGCGCGCCGGCATCGCGCGGATGGGGGAAGAATGTCGTTTTGGGGATGGTGACGGTTCCGCCGGTGCGGCCAAGCCGCGCGTGCACGTCGCGCCAGGCGCGAATACTCTGGTCTCGAGTGTTCATGTCGACTGGGCTCCTTCGGCGACGTCCCGGATGACATCAATTACCCGATCGGACACGGTCGGAAGCTGGTCAGGCTTTTTGGCAATCCGCGATCGCCGCTGCTCCATGGCGTTCGCCGTTTTGAAATCGTGCTGCGGATATCGGTCCACAATCTGCTGTGAACCGATGGCACCACTCGATCGACCGGGAGTGAACATCGCGGCGTCTCGCGCCTCGAGCCCGCGGACCACGCGCAGAGCATCGGCCATTTCCGCCTCGATTTCCGTCATGCCGCCCATGAGCAACGGCTTCATGGCCGCATACGCTTCCTGCAGAACGATCGCAACGAGCATATGAAGCGGCCGGCAGTCCGGCTCCTCGACGTCGGATACATCGAAGAGCTCCTTGAGCACTTCCTCCGTTCTGTCCTCCAAGCCGTCGAGGACACGGCAAACCTCCACTTGCGGCTGATGCCAGGTCGCGATGAGGAGATTGACCCGCACGGCGGACCAGATCAGAAACCGGCATAGGGCCGCTTCGGGATCGCCTTTGCGTCGCGAGACGGCAAACAGCAGCCGGCGCCACGAATCAAATTTTCCGGCGATCGCCTGGTTCAGCATCGTCCGGAAGGCTTCCCGAATGGACGGGGGGACCTGCGACTGGAGCAGATTCTGCATGCCCCAATACACGCGCCCCATGAGGGGGAACTGGGCGGTGCGTTCAACAGCCAAGGAGAGGCTAATGCCCTGCCGTTCAGCCCTCATGACTTCGATGCCGAGACTCAACGCCTCTAGAGCGACCGCCGGCGCTTCACGCTCGAGCGGCTCATGCAGGTCGGCGGGAAGGAGGGGGAGGATCTGCCGGAGCAGGACGCCGATCACCGGTTCATTCGTGGGGAGCGTGTTCATATCCGGTAGCTTGCCGCAGGTTCGAGCGGGTCTGACATCGAGGAGGCAAATATTTCTGGCGACACGGCTTCCCGTCGCACAGGCGGGCCGAGGCGATTACCGGGGTCGCCTCGCCGCGTTGTAGAGGGAGAGCTCCCACTCCGCGAGCGCCTGTTGTCCCGCGACGGCCCGCGCGGCGGCGACCAGGTCGGCGTATTGGCGGATGGACTCGATGCGAGTCCAGGGGGTCAGCCAGGCCGGGATCGCGCGCAGGACGTAGGCATCGAACGGGCAGTGCGGTGGCATGGGGATCTGCCGCAGGCACCAGCGGTACTTGAGGTGCAGGTTCAGGGCCTTCTGGGCGCTTCCGATCCGAAACCGACCACCACGGAGCACGGCCGCATGGCGCAGGGTGATGGTCTGGGCGATCTGGGCGATGTTCTCCATGTGGCGCTCGTCGCTGACCCCCCCAGGTTCGTACTGAGGTGATACGTCGATCAGGAGCTGTCGAAGCGTCTCGTGGACGGGACGTCGGGCCTTCTCGGAAAGCCCGGGAGGGTAGACCGAACCGCGCTGAGTGACGGCGCCAACGGTGAGCTGGAAAAGCTCTGCCTCGATGAAATCTTCTCGCTCGTCGCCGGTCGTCATCGTTGGCTTTACGACTTAGGTGGGAGGTCGAACAGGGCTCGGTCGTCGGCCCGCTCGAGGGCCTCATCCAGCCAGCCGCGCAGCTCGGCTTCGGGCAATCGCCCTTGCTCGATCCGGGCCAGCACGATCGCGCCGACGAGCACTTTCCGCCGGGTGTCGTCCTTGCGCGCGCGTTGCGAGTCGATCGCCCGCCGGCGCGCCTCCACCCGTTGCTGTTTCGCCTTGAGCTGTTTCAGCCGCCCTTCCAGAGCGGTGATGCGTTCGTCGAGCTTGGGCATCGTTCGACCTCCGGCGCCGTGCCAGGGCGCAGGCCGTGGGCGCGTCAGTCTGTATCCGGCGCTCCGCGGTTTTGGTGCGCGCGGAGAGTCCGGAATCGCGAGCCTCTAGCGTACTCGCGGCGCGGGGCGTAGGGTAGCGGGTGCACCGCCAGGTGAGCGAAGGGCGCACTTATGCAATCGCTTCGCGATTGCGCGGAAGCCGGAGCTTCCAGCCCGTGCCGCCGAGGGCGGACTTGGCGCCGGCGGAGCGCCGCTTGCCCGCGGCCCGGGGAGGGCCGCCGACCAGCGTCGAAAGCCGGGAGCCCGCCCTCCGCGAGGCGGAGCGCGGGGCAGATCGCGAGTTCGGCGTCGAGGGGAGAGTAGGAGCAAAGCCTCGTGGCGAGCTACCACCTCAGCGTGAAGCCGGTCAGCCGCAAAGCCGGGCGCAGTGCCACCGGCGCGGCTGCCTATCGTGCGGCGGATCGGATCCGCGACGAGCGCACCGGGGAGCTCTGGGACTTCCGCCGCAAGCGCGGGGTCGAGTACCGGGAGATCGTGCTGCCGGCGAACGCGCCGGAGTGGGCGGGGTATCGCGCCAGTCTCTGGAACGCCGCCGAGGCGGCTGAGCGGCGCAAGAATTCCACAGTGGCTCGCGAGTTCGAGGTGGCCTTGCCGTCGGAGCTCAGTCCTGGCGAGCGCCAGGAGCTCGCCATGCGCTTCGCTCGCGAGCTCGTCGGCCGACACGGTTTCGCCGCTGACGTCTGCCTGCACAAGGCGGGTCGCGGAGGCGATCGGCGCAATCACCACGCGCACATCCTGTGCTCGACCCGCCGGCTCACTCCGTCCGGATTCGAGGCGAAGACTCGCGAACTCGACGACCTCAAAACCGGTCCGGATGAGGTCACACGCTGGCGCGCGCGCTGGGCGGAACTCCAGAACGAACTCCTGGCCGAGCACGGGCATGCCGCGCGTGTGGATCACCGGAGCCTCGAGGCTCAGGGCCTCGATCGCGAGCCCACGCGGCACAAGGGGCCGGCCATCACCGCGCTCGAGCGGCGAGGCCTCGAGGCCCACGTCGGCCGGCGCCTTTCCGAGGAACAGCGACTCGAGGAGCAGGCGCGACTTGAGCGGGCGGCCGAGAGGGGACGGCTCGAGCGGGAGGGACAAGAACTCAGGGCCTCGATCATCGACGTTTCGGGCGACATCGCGGCGGCGAAGCGGGAACGGGACCAGGTGCGGGCCCGTTCGCCGGTGCGCAACCTCGAGGAGCTGCAGAAGGAGGGGCGCGAGAAGTGGCTCGCGATGCGCGCCGAGCGGCAAGCGAAGGAGGGCACACCGGAGCAGGGCCGCTCTCCGGAGGAGGAACAGAAGCGGTCCGTTGAGCGATGGCTCGAATACCGGCGCAATCAGGAGCTCGGGAAGGGGAGGGCGCCTGAGAAATCACCGGAGCGCGAGGGACCGGAGAAGGGTCGGGACCGCGGGAAGGAACGCGACGGGCCGGAGTTGGAGTGACTCGATACTGAGCCGGCGTCTCTGCCGTGGCTTGCGAGAAGAATGCGCGTCATATTTTCACGTAAGGGATTCGATTCGGCGGCTGGGGGTTGTGCCAGCCCCTTGATTGACGGGTGTCCGCTCTCGTTGCCCATTCCGTCGAGTCGACCAACACCGACCACCTATGGTTCGCTGCAGGGTCCCATGGGACAGATCGTGAGCGATCTGACTCGTGGGCGTTTGACAGAGCGGAGTCACTGCCATTTCGATCCGGATATTGAGGCGGACCGAATGCCGCGCGATTCGGGATGGCGGGGAGCCCTGGGTCAGGTGGCGGCGGCTCAAGGACATCTGTCCAGGCAAGGGGTGACGCGGGGGGATCTGTTTCTTTTCTGGGGT
This sequence comes from Pseudomonadota bacterium, assembly GCA_028067895.1. Taxonomy (GTDB): domain Bacteria; phylum Pseudomonadota; class Gammaproteobacteria; order Steroidobacterales; family Steroidobacteraceae; genus 13-2-20CM-66-19. The sequence continues at coordinate 12,120 of JAPTUI010000342.1, forward strand.
CTGTTTCGGCCAGCGGAGTTTCGGGGACGCTGGCAGTTCTGCGGTGAGCGAGAGAACCGGATTTTCGGCTGGCTCCAAATTGACGCAGTGGAGCCGACCGGCGTGGACCCGAAGTCAACGCTCCGACGCTACCCGTGGCTCCGCGAGCATCCGCATGTTCACGGGGATTGGTCTGCAGAAAACACCATCTACGTTGCGTCGCCTGCGCTTTCGTTTCGCTCGGATCGGCGGGGGTGGGGCGTATTTAAACGCGGGTTGCGGCTTACCGCGGCAGCGAGCCGTTTACCGTCAAAGTGGCAGGTGCCGTCCTGGCTGAATCCGAGGATTGGGGGCACCGGCATGACGTACCATCTGCTCGAGCGTTGGGCCGAGTCCGGTCTCTGTCGAGTAGCCGCAAGGGGGCAGGAGTTCGTCGCAGACATTGGCGAGCGAGCCGATGCGATGGAGTGGTTGGACAGATTGTTCGACGAGGCTAAATGAATCTCTACTGCTACGTTATCGCCTCCGATGCAGGGATCGCCCCAAATTACGATCCACCGTTTACCACGCTCGCCATCTGTAAGCCCCGTATTCGCCGGGGGGCGCGCGTTGGCGATGTGATCTTGGCCTTCACGGGCTGCAAGGTCAGTCGGGAGCCGCACGCGGTGCGCTGGGCCGGCGTGATCGCCGAGAAGCAGACTTTTGCGGAGTATTGGAACGATCGACGGTTCGCGGGCAAGAAGCCGTCCGCATCCGATCGGTCGGACAATATCTACGCGCCCCGCGTGGACGGTCGCGGCTTTGAGCGCATCGAGAATCTGGCGCACGGGCCTAAAAGTAAGAAGCGTGACCTCAGTGGGGAATTCGTCCTCGTTCTCGATCCGTGCTGGCGATTCATGGGCAGCAGGCCGATTCTGCCCGTGGGATTTGGCTATCGGATGCCGCTGACAGCCCGGCGCAATCACCAGCGGCATCAGTTGACGGTGGACGCATGGCAGCGTTTGAAGAGCTGGTTGACGACTCGACAACGGGAAGTCGGGCGGATCCCTGCGGCGAGTGGTACCGATCGCTGTGCGTCGTCGGTTTCTCGTCCGATGGAGGGACGGGCCCGGAAACGCGGCGCATCATGCTGACAGACCGCCGACCGCAACGGGCATCGGACTGGGCAGCGTGACTCCCGCCGATCACAACACCTTGACCTACACCTGGACGCACGGCACCAAGGGTCTCGTGCTGCTCTACGCTATTTTCGCCGCTGCATCGTTCGCGGGTCTGAAACAAGGGCGGGCGAGCACCCGTGCGTATGTGCTCTGGCCGTTCACGACGCTCGTGACCATCCTTGTCGTGGGTCTGGCGAGCGATTTCATTGTCTCGGAGTTGACCAAGCTGATCGGGGAGACGTTGGCCGCAAAGCGCATCGCGTATCTGGGGACCTACATCGCCGGAGGCTTTCTCGGCGGACTTTTTTGGGCGCGGCGGGGGAGGCCCTTGGCGGCGATAGAGCTGCGCGGTGCGATGCTGTTCGATGGCCAGGCGGCGCAGCGCAAGACACGGAAACTGCGCGCCAAGGCTGATGCGCAATCCATGCCGCTCACGGTCGCCGGCGTGGCGGTGCCGTTCGAAGACGAGGTGAAGCACTTCAAGCTTTTCGGTACCACGGGCACGGGTAAGAGCACCGTCATCCGGGAGCTGCTGCACGGCGCCCTGAGTCGCGGAGACCGGGCCGTTATCGCGGACCCGGACGGCGGGTATCTCTCACGCTTCTACGATCCGGAGCGAGGGGACGTGATCCTGAACCCCTTCGATGCTCGATCGGCGAAGTGGGACCTATTCGCCGAGCTCAGGAATACCTACGACGTCGATGAGCTCGCGCAGGCGTTCATCCCGGATCGAGGATCGGACCCGACCTGGACCAATTTCGCGCGGACGCTGTTTTCGGCGATTACGAGCCAGGCGCAGATCGCCGGGATCCGGGATGTCGGGGAGCTCTATCGGCTGCTGGTTGCGGCCCCGAAGGAGGAACTTGTCGCGCTCGCGGCCGGGACGCCGGCGGCGCCGTTTCTGGAGGCGGGGAGCGATAAACTCTTTCAAGGCACGCGCTCGACGGTGACGGCTGCCGTGAAGAGCCTGGACTTCGTGCGCCGGCAGTCGGGCGCTTTGGTGTCGGTGCGCGAGTGGATCAAA
>JAPTUI010000084.1 GCA_028067895.1 Pseudomonadota bacterium
GGGAATCGGGGTGCCGAAGTAGGGGGCATCGCGCGAGATGTCCCAGTCCCCGAGCGCCTGCTCGCCCTGGCCGTCGAGCCACTCGCGCGCCTTGTTCGCCACCTGCGGCTGCACGTGTCCGGCACTCTCGAGCCACTGGCGCAGGAATGCCACGCAGCGCGGATCGGAGAGACGGAAGAAGAAGTGCTCGGAGTGCTTCAGCACCGGCTTCGCGCCGGTGAGCACCGAGTAAGGCTCGATCAGTTCAGTCGGCGCGTACACGCTGCCGCAGACCTCGCAGGCGTCCCCGTACTGATCCTTGGCGTGGCACTTGGGGCACTCACCCTTGATGTAGCGGTCGGCGAGAAACATCCCCTTGAGCGGGTCGAAGAACTGCTCGATGGGCTTGACGTAAATCAGCTCGGCCGCCTTGAGACGCCGGTAGATGTCCTGGGAGAGCGCGACATTCTCCGGCGAATGGGTCGAGTGCCAGTGGTCGAAGGCGATGTGGAAGCCCTCGAGATAGCGCGGCCGCCCGGCGGCGATGCGTGCGACCAGTGCTTCCGGGGTGATGCCTTCGGCCTCGGCCTTGAGCATGATCGGGGCCCCGTGCGCGTCATCGGCACCGACGAAGTGCACCCGGCGGCCCTGCATGCGCTCGAAGCGCACCCAGATATCGGCCTGGATGTATTCCATGATGTGCCCGATGTGAAACGGGCCATTGGCGTAGGGCAGCGCGGTGGTGACGAAGTATGTCTCGCTCATCGGCGAGAGTGTACCGGGAGCGCCGCGCCCGAGACAGTCCGGGGCGGTCAGCCGGCGTCTTTCAGGGCCTCGAAACGGGACTTGTTGATCGCCTTATTGTAGGCCTCGCGGGGCGAGACCTGCCGCTCATCGAGCAGCTGTTGAATGGCCGAGTCCATGGTGCGCATGCCGAACTGGGCGCCCGACTGCATGGTGTTCTCGAGCTGGTCGAGCTTGCCCTGGCGGATCAGGCTCGCCGCTGCCGGGGTGTTGATCAGGATCTCCAGCGCCGCCACCCGGCCCTGCCGGTCGGTGCGCTGCAGCAGCTGCTGAGAGATCACCCCGCGCAACGAGGTGGAGAGCATGGCGCGCACGTGCGATTGCTTGTCGGCGGGGAACACGTTCACCATGCGATCAACGGTCTGGGCCGCCCCGTTGGTGTGCAGCGTGCCCATGACCAGGATGCCGGTCTCCGCGGCGGTGACCGCGATGCTCATGGTCTCCAGGTCGCGCAATTCGCCGACCAGGATCACGTCCGGGTCCTCGCGCAGCGCCGAGTGCAAGGCTGCGGCAAAGCTCGTGCTGTGTACCCCGATCTCGCGCTGGCTGATCAGGCACCCTTTGCGCTGGTGCACGAATTCGATCGGGTCCTCGATGGTGAGGATGTGTCCCTTCTCGCGCGTATTGATGTCATCGATCATCGCTGCGAGCGTCGTGGACTTGCCCGAGCCGGTTTTGCCGGTGACCAGCACCAGGCCGTTGTTCGCCCGGCACAGCTGCGTGACCGCCGGCGGCATGGCCAGCTCCTCGAGCGTCAGCGCCCGCGAAGGGATGGCGCGAAATACCGCGCCCATGCCATTTAGCTGGCGGAGCACGTTGACGCGAAAGCGACCGTGCTCCGCGAGCGTGTAGGCGAAGTCGGCCCCGTCGCGGCTCTCGAAGCGCTCTGCGGCGAGTTTCGGCATGATTTCGTAGAGCGTTGCCTTGACGAACTCGGCGCTCAGCGGCTCGCTCTTCAACGGCGTGAGCTCGCCGAACAGGCGGATGCGCGGGGGTTCCCCGGCGATGAAGTGCAGGTCCGAGCCGCGCTTGTGCAGGATCTCGAGCAGCAGAGGATCGATATTCGCCATGGCGGCTGCTCCTCAGGCTCCGGCCAGTTCGCTCTTGGGCAGCAGCGAGGCGTCGCTGACGAACTTCTGGAACGCGCGCTTGTCGCTGGCGTAGAGATACGCCTCGTCGGGGTCGATCTCGCGCGCGTTGATCGCCGCGAGCAGCGCCTGATCGAGCAGCTGCATGCCGAGGTCGCGGCCGGTCTGCACGAGGCTCGGAATCTGGAAGGTCTGCTCGGTCTGGATCAGCTTGGCGATCGCCCGGGTCATCATCATGATCTCGCACACTGCCCGTCGGCCGCGCCCGTCCGGGGTCTTCACCAGGATTTGCGTGACCACCGCTAGCAGGCTCTGGGCGAGGAAGCTCTTGGTTTGCTCGCGCTGCTCGACCGGCAGCGCATCGACGATGCGGTCGACCGTCTTGACCGCGCTGGTGGTGTGCAGCGTGCCGAGCACCAGGTGTCCGGTCTCCGCAGCGGTCATCGCCATGGAGATCGTCTCCGCATCCCGCATCTCGCCGACCAGGATCACGTCCGGGTCTTCGCGCATTGCAGCGCGCACGCCCTCGGCGAAGCTCGGGATATGGGTGCCGAGTTCGCGCTGGATGACCTGGCTCGCCTTGCTGCGGTGCACCACCTCGATCGGATCCTCGAGCGTGATGATGTTCAGCTTTCGGGTCTCATTGAGATGGTCGATCATCGCGGCGAGCGTGGTCGACTTGCCCGTGCCGGTCGCTCCGGTGACCAGGATCATCCCCTGGTGGTAGTCGCAGAGTTTGGCGATCACCGGCGGCAGGCCCATGGTGGCGAGCGAAGGCACGGTGGTCGGAATGGTCCGGAACGTCGCCCCGATGCCGGTGTCCTTGCGGAACACGTTGACCCGGAAGCGACCGCCCTCCGCCGAGACGTACGAGAAGTCCACGTCGTGGCCGGCGTTGAAGCGTTCGGCCTGCGAGGGCGTGAGAATCTCAGTGACGTAGCCTTCGAGCTCCGCCCCGCGCAGGTCGCGGAATTTGATCGGCAGCAGTTCCCCGTGCATGCGCAGCATGGGGGGAACCCCGACGGCCAAATGCACGTCCGAGCAGCCTTGCTGCACGCCGAGCTTCAAGAAGGCATCGATGCGGGCCAAAAGCGCACTCCTGGGCCAGGGCCGGGGGGGGCTACTGTCGCGCCATTTCCCGCAGAAAATCAACCGTCTGCGCGGGAAACCTTGAGCTGCGGCACGTTACCGGCGGCGCCGTGGCGGGCGCCGCTAAAGAAATTTCTCCAGTGCGGCGCGCACTTCGTCCATGCTCTGGAAGCGCTTGTTCTTGTCGACCGCCATGGCGCGCACGATGAGCTCGGAGAGCCCCGGTGGCAGCGCCGAATTCAGCTCGATCGGCGGGCGGGCCTTGCCCTGCACGTGCTGGTACATCACCGACATGTGGTCCCCGCGCGAGTACGGTGGGGAGCCGGTCACCATCTCGTAGAGAATGACCCCGAGTGCGTAGATGTCGGCGCGCTCATCGACGCGCTTGCCGAGGATCTGCTCCGGCGCCATGTACTTCGGTGAGCCGATCACGTAGCCGGTGCGCGTCAGCTGCGTCTCGCTCTCGCGCTGCGCCGCCGCGACCCCGAAGTCCACGATCTTCAGCAGCGCCTCGTGGTTGATCAGCACGTTGGCGGGCTTCAGGTCCCGGTGCACGATGCCGGCCTGGTGTGCCACGGCCATGCCCGTGCAGATGTCGATCCCGAATTGCAGCGCACGCTTCAGTTCGAGCGGCTTCTCCCCGTTCACCTCGCTGGAGAGGGTGTGCGAGGGGAAGTACTCCATCGAGATCGCGTAGTTGCCCTGAATGTAGAGAAAGTCGTAGATGCGGATCACGTTGTGGTGCGTGATCTTGCGCGAGTAGCGCAATTCGTGGACGAAGCGCTTCATGACTTCCTCGTCCGTCGCCACGTTCGGGTTGAGGAACTTCAGGATGAGCCGCTCGTCGACCACCGTGTCCTCCATCAGCAGCACGGTGCCGAAGGCGCCGCGGCCGATGCGCTCGAGGTACTTGTAGCGACCCTCGATGACGTCCCCGGGGCGCAGCGTCTGGATGTCGAGTCGCTCGGTGGCCGCAGCTCGCGCCGCGAGGCTCGGGACGGGCGCCTCGGGCGCCGCCTCGTGTGCCGGTTGCGGCTGGGTCGCACCCAGGGCCCCGCCGGCCAGGGTCGCGCCCGAGAGGCGTCGCTCCAGACCCGCCAGTGCCGCCTCGGCGGCCCGGGCGATGGTCTGGTCCGGGGCGCTGATCTGAGCCTTCAGCTGCGTGCGCAGCGTCTCGGCGCTCGCCGGGTCGGCGATCGCAGCGAGCGCCTGCATCACCTCGATGCGCACTTCGCGTTCGGGACGCTCCAGCAGCGGGGTGAGCACCCCGGCGACCTGCCCGTCGCCGAGCTTGCCGAGGGCGCGGACTACCACCGGGAGCATTTTCGCGTTGCCGCCGCGCAGCATCTCGATGAGCCGCGGTACGGCGCGCTTGCTGCCGATCTCGGCCAGCGCATCGACCGCCCGCTCGCTCACCCACCAGTCCGAGTCGCGGGTGGCTTGCACGAGCGAGTCGACGGCGCGCGGGTCTTTGGTCTGGTTGAGGATCTCGATGGCTGCACGGCGGATGTCTTCGTCCTGGTCGCGCACCAGTTGCAGCACCGCATCGATGACGCGCGGTCCGCCGATCCGGCCGAGCGCATCGGCGGCGCGCGAGCGTACCCACCAGTCGCTGTCCTTCAGCGCCTCGAGCAGGTGTTTGACGGACTTCGCGTCGCCGACCTCGTTGAGTACCTCGACCGCGGCGCGTCGGGCGTTCTCGCTCTCATCCTTCAGCACACCGATCAGGTACCGGATGGTCTCGGGGTGATTGGCCTTGATCACGACGTCGATGGCGCGGTTCTGCACGTCGATCTCCGGGTCCTTCAGCAGCTCGCAGACCCGCTCGACATCGATCTGTCCGTCCATGCGCTGCAGCGCCGAAAGGGCGGCCCCACGGATCAGCTTGTTCGGATCCTTCAGCAACTCCTGCAGTTCGGCCATCACCTCCGGGAGGTTGAAGCGCGAGAGCAGGTTGATGATGTGCACCCGGGCGATGGGGTCTTTACCCTGCAGGCGCTGCAGCAGCTCCGGCAGCGTCGCCGGCGTGACCATTTCTCCGACGATCCGAAACAGGGCGGCCTTCTCGTTCGGCTCCTGGTTGTACGCCGCGGTGAGCAGCTCGCGCATCGTGAAGCGCGCCTTGTGAGCCGCGATCACCTCGAGCAGCGCCGGCTTGGCGATCCCGGGGACGGCGAGCGCCTCGAGCAGCAGGGGGGCGGGGTAGTTGCGGCTACTGGTGAGCGCCCAGGCGATGCCGGCGATGACGCGCGGGCTGCCCTGCACAAGGCCCTCGACGAACTGCGGGAAGGTCTTGGCGCTGACCAGACCCGAGAGCACCTCGACGAAGGCGACGGTGGCGTTCTTGTCCGCCTCCGGGAGCGAGGCGAGCACGGGGGAAATGGCGCCCGCGCCCAGATCCTTCAGCCGTGCGACGGCCTTCTGGGTCTCCTGGCTGCTCGGGTCCGCCGAAGACCGGATCACCGTGATCAACCGGTCGGCGCGCAAATTGGTCAAAAAGGTCATTCAGCCGATCCGCCGGGGCCCGTGGAAGGCCCGCTTGCATGCCTTAGCTTCCTCGCCTTCCGGGGCCGCCGTCCGCACGTTCGGCCGCATCCCGCAGCACCGGGGGACAGCAGGGCATGGGCCGATCCCGGAAGCACCTGAAGTATGCCATAGCCCGGGCCGGGACAGGCCGATGCGCGCCGCGGCGCTTGCCTCTACAATTGCGGCCTTTACCGCTAGACCTGCGAAGTCCCCATGTCCGATGATTCCACACTCGATGCGCTGCGCGCGGCGATCGAGAGCTATGTCGAGCCGTTCCTGCACCAGACGTTGCGGGAGGCCGGCGCGCTGCGCGAGCTGAGCGCGGTCCCGGACGGCTACGCCGCGCAGGTCGTCCTCGGCTTCCCGGTCGGGGGCTACCAGGAGCAGCTCGCCGCGGCGCTCAGTGCGCACGTGGCGGCCGCCGGCGTCAGTGCCCCGGTCCGCTTTCGCATCGAGGCGCAGATCCGTCCGCACGGCGTGCAGCGGCCTTTGCAGCCGCTCACGGGCATCAAGAACGTCGTGGCGGTCGCTTCGGGCAAGGGGGGGGTGGGCAAGTCCACCGTGGCAGCGAATCTCGCGCTCGCCTGGGCCGCCCAGGGGGCGCGCGTTGGGGTGCTCGATGCGGACATCTACGGCCCCAGCCAGCCGCTGATGCTGGGGCTGGCCGGCGAGCAGCCAACGTCCCCGGACGGCAAGCACATCCTGCCGCTGCGCAATCACGGCGTGGCGGCGATGTCGATCGGCTTCATGGTCGATTCCGAGCAGCCCATGGTATGGCGCGGCCCGATGGTGACCCAGGCGCTGCAGCAGCTGCTCTCGCAGACGCAGTGGGGCGAACTCGATTACCTGGTGGTCGACCTGCCGCCGGGCACCGGGGACATCCAGCTCACCCTGGCGCAGAAGGTGCCGGTCGCCGGTGCCGTGATCGTCACGACCCCGCAGGACATCGCGCTCGCCGATGCCCGCAAGGGGTTGAAGATGTTCGAGAAAGTCTCCGTGCCGGTGCTTGGAATCGTGGAGAACATGAGCCTGCACGTATGCACCAATTGCGGCCACGTCGATCACATCTTCGGGATCGGCGGCGGCGCGCGCATGGCCGAGCAGTACGGCGTGCGGCTGCTCGGGGAGCTGCCGCTCGATGCACGCGTGCGGGAAGAAGCCGACGGTGGCCGACCGACCGTTGCGGCCGAGCCGGAATCGACCCGCGCAGACGCCTACCTGCAGATGGCGCGGCGCACCGCGGCGGCGCTTTCCCTGCGCCCGCTCGATCGCAGCGGGGTTTTCCCGAAGATCGTGGTGGAAAAGAGCTGAAGTCGCGCACCTGAGCGCGGTAGCGGCCGGGGCGACGGCCGTGATGGTAAATCTTTCAAGGTAGTGTCAGCCGATGAGCATCAAATCCGACCACTGGATCCGGCGCATGGCGCGTGCGCACGGCATGATCGAGCCGTTTGCGCCCGAGCAGGTTCGCTACGTCGACGGCCACAAGATCATCTCCTACGGCACGTCGAGCTACGGCTACGACGTCCGCTGTGCGGATGAATTCAAGATCTTCACCAACATCAACTCGACCATCGTCGATCCGAAAGCGTTCGACGAGAAGAGTTTCGTCGACCTGAAGTCAGACGTATGCGTGATCCCGCCGAATTCCTTTGCGTTGGCCCGCACGGTCGAGTACTTCCGGATTCCGCGCAGCGTGCTCACGGTGTGTCTCGGGAAATCGACCTACGCGCGCTGCTTCCGGGGTGATACCCGCGTGGCTCTTGTCGACGGCACTGCTCCGACGCTCGAGGAGATGGCGCGTCGGCATGATTCCGGCGAGCTCTTCTGGGGGTACAGCATCGGACCGAACGGGCGGCTCATCGTGTCTCTGCTCGACGCGCCACGATTCATCGGACGCGATTCGCTGCTCGAGATCGAGCTGGATGACGGACAGTTCATCCATGCGACTGCGGATCATCAGTTTATGCGGCGCGATGGCCGGATGGCTGCGGCGCAGGCACTGCGCCCGGGCGATGCACTCATGCCGCTGTATCGTGACGTCGTGCGGGGCTACGAGTGCGTGTATCAACCGATCGACGGGCATATGTATGCCACTCATCGTCTGGCCGATGAGTGGAACCTCCGGCACGGCATTTACGCGCAAGCCGCGGCTACCCATCGCCACCACATTGATTTCGATCCCCGGAACAATCGGCCGACAAGCCTGATCAGGATGGCCGCATCGGATCACATACGACTGCACAACGAAGAGACTTACGGGGAGAACTTCAATCCTGACGAACACGGGGCGGCCATCCGCGATGCGCTCGCACGCCGCGCGCTCGACCCGAAGTGGCAGGAACATTTTTCTGCGGTGCAGGCCGAGCGGGCTTCCGCGTTCTGGAGCGGCGAGCGTTACGCCGCGATCCGTGCCCGACTCCTCGAGTCGCGACGTAATCCGAGCGACGTCACGCGCGAAAAGCACCGCCTCGCCATGTCCAGGCGATATGCGGATCCGGCGGAGCGCCTAAGGCATGCCGAGCGGATGATGCACGCATGGGCTGCCGACGATGGTTCCCGTCGACACAAGCAGGCGGAGTTTGCGCGGCAGATCAACCTGCGAGGTGAAATCAACGCAGATCGCGTACGCGCGGCACTCGATGAGACGGGCTCCACCCGGGGTGCGGCGGCATTGCTGCAATGCGACCGTTCGGTCTTCCGCCGGTTCCCGGATGTGGTTGAGCGCCTTCGTGCCTCCCCCGTTTATCGCAATCACAAAGTCGCTGCGATCCGCCAGTTGCCCGGCGATCACGATGTTTACTGTCTGACGGTCCCCGAGGCGGGCAACTTTGCCCTGGACGCCGGGGTCTTCGTCCATAATTGCGGCATCATCGTGAACGTAACGCCGTTGGAGCCGGAGTGGGAAGGGCACGTCACGCTGGAGTTTTCCAATACCACGCCGCTGCCTGCCAAGATCTACGCCAATGAAGGCGTCGCACAGATGTTGTTTTTCGAGTCGGACGAGGTGTGCGCGACGTCCTACAAGGACCGGGGCGGAAAGTATCAGGGGCAGAAGGGCGTGACGTTGCCCAAGACCTGATGCACGGAGCGGATCTGTCCCAACAGGGTTCGGGGTGTCCTGCCGAGTTGCGCGGTGATGGCCGGTCAGTCGAGGGAAACGGTTTGCACCGCGGTTTTCAGGTCGCGAAGAAGGCTGTCATCACGTTGCTTCAATTCCCGCGAAGAATAGAACACAGAGAGGAATGGGTCGGCCATGCTCGGGGTGCTCGTTTCCCCCGCCGAGACCCCGAATGGGTCGTTATTGTTTCTTGAAGGAGCGAATGTTGAGCGCAAAGAGCACTTCATCGCCGCGGCGCTGCTCGAGGCGCGCCGGCAGGTAATCGAGCGACGGCGCGAGCCACATGTAGGTCGTGCGCCGTGCGCCCTGATGGTGGCTCGTGTAGAGCAGGGTGTGCAGCTCGCCGAGCGGAGTGCGCAGTGTGGCTTCGCCCTGTCGGACGAACTCGAACTGGTTGATCACGTCCGTGTTGAGCATCCAGAAGCTCGCGGGCGGCTTGCCGGCGAGAAATCCCAGCATCAGGGCAATCTGCACCGAGCCTGGATCCTGCGTGCCCGGTTCGAGTTTCAGGTCGAGCGGCTTGTGTTTGGCGCTGCCGGTCACCCGGCCGCTCGTCCAGTCGAAATGCACGTCCTCGGGCGGACCGCCCCCCTGGGAGCGGAAGCTCAGCGGCTGCACCTCGCCGTTCACCAGCCGGAAGCGGCTCTCCTGGGTGATGTCGTGGGGCAGGAAGAGATGGAACAGCCCGCCCGCCCGATCGACCGAGCTGTAGCGGTATTCGTCCGGACCGGTCTGGGCGAGGGTCAGTGTCGAGCGTCCGGCGGTGATGCCGTGCCAGGCCACCGAGTAGGTGGCGACGAAGGTCGGCGGCTTCACGGCGGCGGGCGCGGCCGGCGGACTGCCCGCGTGCGCCAGCGTCAGGGCTGCGAGCAGCGCGAGCGCTGAGGGCAGGATCTGCAGCCGCATCGAGACTCTCTTACGCATCGAACTCCTCGATCACCGGTGTGCGCAGCGGCGCGCCGTCGAGCCACGGGCGCTCCTCGCGCCACTGCAGCCGTCCTTCGGCGCACCAGCCGATCACCGTCGGATAGATGATGTGCTCGGTCGCCTGAACACGCGCTGAGAGGCTCTCCTCGCTCTCTGCGGCGCGTACGGCAATCCTAGACTGCAGCACCCGCGGGCCGCCGTCGAGTTCGGGTGTTACGTAATGCACGGTGGCCCCGTGCGAGCGCTCGCCCGCCTCGAGCACGCGCCGGTGGGTATGCAGTCCCGGAAACTTCGGCAGCAGCGAGGGATGAATGTTGAGGATGCGGCCGGCGCGGGCGGTCACGAACGGCCCCGACAGGATGCGCATGAAGCCGGCGAGGACGATGAGCTCGACGCCGGCCGAATCGAGCGCGGCGGCGGCTTGCTGTTCAAACTCGCTGCGCTGCGCGGCTGCGGGCCACGGGATCGCGCGGGTCGCCAAGCCCAACCCGCGGGCCGTCACCAGGCCCGCAGCGGCGGGCTGATCGGAAATGACCAGTGCGACTTCGGCGCCGAGGCGCCCGGCGTGGCAGTGCTGCGCGATCGTCGCCATGTTCGAGCCGCGGCCGGAGATCAATATCCCGAGCCGCAGTGCACTGCGGCTGCTCACTCGATGACGACGCCGCGCGTGCCGGCGCGGATCTCCCCGATCAGCTGCGCCTGCTCGCCGTGCGCGGCGAGAAACTCGAGCGCGGCGGTTTCGTGCCCGGCCGGCACGATGACCACCATGCCGATGCCGCAGTTGAAGGTGCGATACATCTCAGCCGCCTCGATCCGGCCTGCGCGCTGCAGCCAGTCGAACACCGGATCGTGCGGCCAGTTGCGCCGCTTCAGCACCGCTTCTAGACCCTCGGGCAACACGCGCGGGATGTTGTCCGTCAGGCCGCCGCCGGTGATGTGGGCCATGGCCCGCAGCGGCACTGCGCGCGCGAGCGCGAGCAGCGGTTTGACATAGATGCGCGTCGGCGCGAGCAGCCGCTCGAGGAGCGGCTGGCCGTCGAGCATGGTGTGTGCATCGGCACCGCTGGCGGCCAGGAGTTTGCGGATCAGCGAGTAGCCGTTGGAGTGCGGTCCTGAGGCGCTGAGGCCGATGACGGCATCGCCAGGGCGAGTGTGGCGGCCGTCGATGATGGCGTCTTTCTCCACCACCCCGACGCAAAAGCCAGCGAGATCGTAATCTTCGCCGTGGTACATGCCCGGCATTTCGGCGGTCTCGCCCCCGACCAGGGCGCAGCCGGCCTGCGCGCAGCCCTCGGCGATGCCGCATACGACCGCTTCGGCGACCTCGACGCGCAGTGTGCCGGTGGCGTAATAGTCTAGGAAGAACAGCGGCTCGGCACCCTGCACCAGGACGTCATTGACGCACATGGCGACCAGATCGATGCCGATGGTGTCGTGCCGGCCGGTGTCGATGGCGAGGCGCAGCTTGGTGCCGACGCCGTCGGTGCCGGACACCAGCACGGGCTTGCGATAACCGGCTGGGATCTCCACCTGTGCTCCGAACCCGCCGACGCCGGCCAGGACCTCAGGGCGGCGCGTGCGCGCAACATGCGGTTTGATGCGTTCGACGAGTTCGTCTCCGGCGTCGATGTCGACGCCAGCGTCGCGGTACGTCATGCCGCGCGAGACTTTCGGATCAGTCATGCAGTGGTCTTTCTGAGGCTGGGGGCTGCCGCCGAGCGGCCGGTTCGCGTATGGTATTGTACATTCCGTCCGGCGCCGTAGCGCGGTACAAACACCAGGATCGAAGGCTTGCTCGTATGACCCCCGCATCGCGCCGCGTAGGGCGCCTGTTGACGCTGCTGATCTGTGCGGCTCTGCCGGCGGTGTGCCTCGCGAGCCGCGAGATGCCGGTGTATACCGTGGATGCGGCGGCGCAGACGCCCGCCGCGCTGTCTCAGGCGCTGCGGGCCGTACTGGTGCGGGCGACCGGTCATGCCGAGGCGGCGCAGGATCCACAGCTCGCAGCGCTCGTGGCCAATGCCGCGCAGTACGTGCAGGGCTATCAGCCGGGGCCGACGGGCACGCTGCTCGTCACCTTCCAGGCCGGTCCGCTCGAACACGCGATCCGTGCCGCCGGACGTAATCTCTGGGGCGCCGATCGTCCCTTCACGCTCGTCGTGCTGAGTCCCCCGCCGACGCAGACCCAGCAGGCCGCGGACAGCGCCTCGGTGCAGCGGGCGGCCGAGGTGCGCGGCCTGCCGATCAGCGTCGTGCCGCTGACGGTGCGTACCGCGGACGGGCGGCTGCTGCCGTCCTCGGCGCTGCTGGCGATGGCGCACAACTTCGGCGCCGAGCAGCTGCTCATCGGCCGGGACGTCACGGCGGCGACCCCCGTGCAGGGCATGGCGGCGGCGACCCCCGTGCAGGGCATGGCGGCGGCGACCCCCGTGCAGGGCGCGGCTGCCCCCCCCCCGGTGCCCGATACGTGGCATTGGACACTCGTCACCCCGTTCGTCACGCGCCAGTTCACCGGCTCGGTGACCTCGGGCATTGATCAGACGGTCGACTGGCTGGCGCCGCCGCTGCAGGCCAGCCCCGGCGGCGGGGTCGCCAAGACGCCGGTGCGCATCGTGGGCCTGCGGACGCTCGCGGACTATGCCCAGGCGGAGACCATGCTCGCGGCAGTGCCGGGGGTGCACCAGAGCACCGTTCGGAAAATCGACGGTAGCACGGTGGAGTTCGAACTCTGGGCGCGCGGCGGGGCAGACGGTCTGCGCCAAGTCCTCGCGTGGTCGCCGCGCCTGAAGCGCCAGGGTTCGGACGGAGTGCTGACGTACCGATACGTTGCGCCGCCGCCTGTGCCGTCGACCCCAGCTCCGGCGGCGCCTTCGCCCTGAGTCGTGCGCCACATACCCAACCTGATCTGTCTGATCCGGCTGGCGTTGATCTGGCCGGTGGCGAGCGCGCTGCACGCGCAGCGCTACGAGCTCGCCTTGGCACTGTTCGTGGTGGCGGCGGTCTCCGACGGTCTCGACGGGTTTCTCGCCAAACGCTTCAACTGGGTTTCGGAGCTCGGCAAGGTGCTCGATCCGGCCGCCGACAAGCTGCTGTTGGTGGTGGTGTTCGTGGAGTCGGCCTGGCTCGGCCTCGTGCCCTGGTGGGTGACCGCCTCAGCCGTGAGTCGCGACGTCATGATTGCCCTCGGGGCGCTCATCTACCGCGTCTGGTTCGGTCCGCTGCGCGGCCGCCCGACGGTGCTCAGCAAGATCAACACCGCCGCGCAGTTGCTGTATCTCGCCGGGGTGATGTTCGTGGCGGCTTCGCAGCTGCCGCTCGCCGGGGAGCTGCGAGCGTTCGCGCTCATCGTGTTCGTCACCACGGCACTGTCGGGCTTTGACTATCTGTCAACGTTTACACGCCGCGCCTGGAACGCCCCGCACCGGACGGCCTGACCCATGACGATGCAGCAGCTGCCACTCGGGGTACGGCTCGCCGATCGCGCCGTGTTCGAGAGCTTTCTGCCGGCGCGCAACGCCGAGGCGCTCGAGCATGCGCATCGTGCGGCGCTCGGGGAGCCCGGGGTCAGCTGGTTCTGCGGCCCCGCAGGGTCGGGCAAGACGCATCTGCTGCAGGCGATCTGCGCCGCCGCGGGCAGTGCTCGGCGTACCGCCTACGTACCGCTCGGCGAATTGGCGCAGCTCGGCGTGGAGGTGCTCGGCGGGCTGCCGCAGCTCGAGTGCCTGGCGATCGACGATCTCGATGCGGTGCTCGGGCATCTGGAGTGGGAGCGGGCGCTCTTTACGCTGGTGCGCGAGGTGGCGGAGTCCGGCGCCACGCTGGTGCTCGCCGCCGATCGGCCGCCGGCGCTGCTGCGCTGGGCGCTCGCCGATCTCGGTTCACGCTGCGCCGCCGCCGCGGTCTTCCAGTTGCGCGCGCTCGATGAGGCTGAGCAGCAGGAGGCGCTCAGGCTGCGCGCCCGGCAGCGCGGCCTGGAGCTTCCGGAGGATACCTCGCGCTGGCTGCAGCGGCGGTTCCCGCGCGACATGGGGCGGCTCTATGCGCTGCTCGATACGCTCGACGAGGCGGCGCTCGCGGCGCAGCGGCGCCTGACGGTGCCGTTCATCCGCGAGGTTCTGGCGCGTCCCGGGCGACCTTGAGGGGCGCGTCACGCGCGCGGCGCGCCGGTCAGGCGCACCGCGAGTGAGGCGACCCGCCGGCCGAGCGCCTGGGCGAGCTCGCGCTCCTCGGCGCCGAGCTGCGCGGCATTGTCGGCGCCGGCGACGTGCGAGGCCCCATAGGGCGTGCCGCCGCTGGCGGTGCGCTGCAGCGCCGGCTCCGTGTACGGCAGGCCGACCAGGTACATGCCGTGATGCAGCAGCGGCAACATCATCGACAGCAGCGTGGATTCCTGGCCGCCGTGCTGGGTCTGGGTTGAGGTGAACACCCCGGCCGGCTTGCCGGCGAGTGCCCCGGAGAGCCACAGGCTCCCCGTGCCGTCGAGAAAATACTTCAGTGCCGCGGCCATGTTGCCAAAGCGGGTCGGGCTGCCGAGCAGCAGCCCGTCGGCCGCGCGCAGATCCTCCAGTGTCGCGTACGGGGCGCCGCCCGCCGGCACGGCCCGGGTCGGCCCCTCGTTCTCGGCGCTCACCGGCGCCACGGTGCGCAGCTTGGCGCT
>JAPTUI010000296.1 GCA_028067895.1 Pseudomonadota bacterium
CCGCCGCAAAGCGGCTCGGGTGCGCGTGCGCGCGGCGATGGAGGTTGCCCAGGCCGCCGAGGTCGAGCGGCAATTCCGTGAGCTGCAGGGCGAGCGCGAACGGATGATGTCCGGTATCCGGTCCTAGTCGATTATGCACAAGCCCCCTCACCCCGGTGAGATTCTGGCCGACACCGTGCTTGAGGCCGAGGCGCACGATAAGTGGTTTCGCGAGCAGGTCGAACAGGCTCTGAAGGAAGCCGATGATCCCAACACTGAGTGGGGACCCCACGAGGTGGTGAAGGCCGACATGGCGAAACAGCGCACCGCGCTCCTGAATCGCATCAAGGACACTCATAAGTGAGGCTCGAATGGCTGCCGCGCGCGATCCGCGCCCTACGGTAGATCCCTGAACCGCAGAGGCCCGGCCTCCAGCCGGGCGCACGGCATCAGTTATCCATGTTCAATCGGTCCCGCCTGCACTGACGCCGCGCAGGATCGCGCAGGAGCGGCGATCGACCCCTACCCCTGGCCGGGAGTACCCCATTTCTCCGCACGGGTGCCGCATCATCGTGTGCCCTGCTTCTTGGCTCGCTTTCGCCCCCGCTTGGACGGGGCGGGTAATGCGGGTGCCATCGTGGCCGGTTCGTGCCGGGTCGGCAATTCGGCCTCGAACCCTTCGAGGTCAGCTTGGGAAGGCGGTGGTTCCCCCGGCCCGTGCGGCAACTGCTGCTCGCCCGGATAGAGGGCTGGAATCCTGCGCAGCTCGACGTTGTCCATCGTAGCGTTGTCCTGATCGGCAGCGTCCGCCACGACCTGGGCGGAGAAGACCGACAACCGCAGCAAGCCGCGCGATTCGCCCCACGCGACGCGATCATTGACCACATACGCGGATTCCCGACCTTTACCGATCCGAACGACCTGCACCCAACGCTCGCTGATGAGTACGGTCAGGGCCGTTCGGATGGTGCGATCGGTGACG
Organism: Pseudomonadota bacterium; assembly: GCA_028067895.1. Lineage (GTDB taxonomy): Bacteria > Pseudomonadota > Gammaproteobacteria > Steroidobacterales > Steroidobacteraceae > 13-2-20CM-66-19. The sequence goes on from JAPTUI010000296.1 coordinate 962, forward strand.
CTAAGCATCTTCGCGAGAGTGTCTTGGCTCACAACTACCGCGTTTTGGTGGCCCATCGAGGCAACGAGCTGGTGCAGCAAGGCCGCCGCCGTCGAGTTTCGCCGGCAAAGCCGCGACCATGCCTCGTGCGCGCTGCGCTCCGTCTGCACCCACCGGCCGGCCTGATAGGCCCCATTACGGCCGAGCTGTGTGCCGTCCTGTGAGGTCTGCGGGAACCCCCCAGTTTTGGGGGGTTGCTGATGACGTGACATTTCCGACCCTCCGGAAGTCTGTTTCCGAATATGGGAAATAGACTACTGGAAATATGCATTGATGTACACAAAATGAGTTCACAAAATTAACTCTAACCGGAAGCAAGCTACTTCCGGGGGTCCGGAAGCCCTATTTCCGGTCCTCTTCTGCAACTCCTTGATTTTTAAGGGGCCGAAAAAATCTCCTCTCTCTGATCTTGCGGGGGGTGCGGCGGTGCACGTAGTCCACAGCCCGCAGCCCGGCCTGCCGGCCGCTTGCGACTAGCCGGCTAGATGGCCGGGGCCGCCGTCCTCGGCGGCGGCTCGTGGACCCACGTGCGCCGTCCGCAGATCATGGGGGGAGAGATCTAACACGCTGTAGATAACCCAACGGGCGCGCAAGCGCCCTCCTACCCTCCGCCCTCCATGGCTTCGCCCCCGCCCTACGGGCGGGCCTTGCGGGGCTCCTGCCCCGCTCAGAGGATCGGTGCGCCGAAGCGGCGCGAATTGAGCTACAGCGCGCCTGACGGCGCGATCGCTTCGAGATGGTCTACTTTGCCGGGTATCCCGGCCCCAGGACCGCAGGGCCGCACCTGGAGCGCCCCAAGAAGTTCTGCGAGGTAGTGCCATCGCACCCCGCCAAACCGCACCAGAGCCCGCTAGGGCGGCGTACGGATCTAGGCCGAGGTGAAGAGGCATACGGGCGCGTCCGCGCCCTCGGCCGCAGAAGCGGCCCCAGAGGGGCTAAAAGGCCAGGCGCTACACGATGCATGATGATCGAGATCATTGCCGCCGCCCTGGCGGTTCCGCCCTGCATCGAGGCCAGCACCGACCTGCTGGTGCGGTGGCGGGCGCACCGCCACGGGCCGTGCTACGCTGCCGACATGGCCGGCGAGTCCGACAATTTGGTACTGGAAATGCTGCGCGCGATCCGCGCGAAGCAAGATCGGCACGACGAGCGCTTCGACGAGCTGATGCAACGGCTCGGCCGCATCGAAGCATCCATCGTCGGCCTCCGCCGTGACTCGGCACACGCCGAGGAAACCCAGGTCGAGCAGGAGGCGCGCATGGACCGCCTCGCAAGGCGCATCGAGCGCATCGAGAAGCGGCTAGAGCTGACCGACCAGCCGTAGCCGCCTCGCCCGCGACTTAATTTCTACCCCTTCCGAGCACGGCCCGTCTCGATCCACGGCCAGCCGGACACGCCCTGATCGGCCAGCGCCTCGCGCACCTGTTCGGCCGCGGCGAGCATGGTGCTTGCCTGCTCGTCCCGTACTTCCTTGGGCAGGTGCGGATACAGGTAAGCCGACGCATCCGCGTATGTGATTTTCTCGCACAGCCGAAAGAGCGCGGCGGCCTGGTCCGCGTCGAGGTCAAATGTGATCTTCACCATGCTTCACCCCTTATGCCCTCGGGTATGTTCAATCGGTCCCGCGCCCTCGGCCGCAGAAGCGGCCCCTTCGAGATCATTCAGCGGCTCGGCCGGCTGGGAGCGTCCATCGCTAGCCTGCGCCGGCGTTGCCGCCCACGGGGAGGAAACCAAGGCTAGAGCTGACCGACCAGCCCTGGCTGCCCCACACGTGACCTATTCCCTCCGTCAGTACGTTTGCGGCACCGCCGACATGCGGGGTGCGCGATGCGCTGGCCCTGGCGGATTGCGCGAGAGCGGATACGTGCGCAGGACCGCCCTCGCCGCCTTCGTCGCGAGCCGCTGCGCCGAGTGACCCGGTGGCAGTAGCAGCCGTACGACTAGCTCACACTCCATCAATGCAGTCCTCAGGTTACCAATGTACCCAGGCCGGGTGCTCGGCTTGTCTCTGAGCACCAGGTCGGAAAAGTCGATCACCTGGTGGTATTTCCACCCGCGAAGCCGAGCCTTGGCGAGTGTGTCCCGGCATTGCGCCAGGAGGTCGCGCAGCTCACGGGCAGCCGAAGCGCGAGCGGACGTGTTACGTGTCGTCATTGTGTTTCCCCTTTACTTCTGGGCGTGGCCTGCGGTCTCGGCGACCCACGGCAGCGCCCCATCGGGTTGGACGCAAGCCGTGTCACACACTGTACCTGCGCTAGTTGCGTGGTCGGCGCCGGCGGTGTGGACGCCAGCGCATCCACCAGCACGTGCGCGAGTCCGACGATCAGCAGAAAGCCCAAAACACAAGCGATAAAAAGCTTCATAGATCACCCTTCTTCCGACGTAACTTCTCTAGGAGCTGGTCCACCGAAACCCGCTCCGCGGCAGTGACCCACCACGAGACACGGACCAGCCCGCGAGCGTGCCGGCGGGCCACGAAAGCAGCTTGCCGTTTCGCGTTGGTGCGGGCCTCGCCCTTCCCTTTCTTCGTCTTCGACATCAAGCCACCTTCGCGTCCAGATTCTCCCAACTCAGACCGGAATCGACCGCCTCGACGTATCCGAGGCCGGTGTGGATCACGACCACGTCTCCGTTCAGTGTCAGAACAAGCACCCAGGAGCCAGCCTGTGGCAGAAGATAAAAACCGTGCTTTCCCATCGATCCACCCTCCACATCACCGTTAGCGCTAATGATACTCCGCTCGTTAGAGCTAACGCAACAAAGTGCAACATGCAAAAGTGTGCGGCGCGTCACAAACGCGAAAACATCGAAAAATACAGGCTCCGTTGGAACAGAGGGGGAGGGGAGCGGATTTTACCGAGGCAAAAGCCAGCCCTCGACCCGGCCGGCGGGCTTGCTCGTGAATGGCCAACAGGTTCGCCCCTCGGTATGCCAGCCTGTGCCGGCACAGCGAGTAAAAACGCCGATACCACCAGCGTTTTGGTTGGCCTGGTCGAGCGCGAACGCGGCGCGGCCGGCGGGCGATATCGCCCACCTGGCCGCCATCGTGTCTGCCACAAAGTGTGCCCCGGCGACGCGGCGGCCATACCAGTACCCGGCGCCGAGGCCGGCGCCGAGTAGCACAACGGCGGAAAGTGCTGAGATCCAGATCGCTCGCACGACCGCCGGCCGCGCGCCGGCGGCGCGCAACCGCTCGGCCTCGATGCGGGACGCTTTCGTCTCGGCCGTAATCTTCGCGAGCCCTTCGTTAAGCACAACTGCGAGCTGGTTCCGCAGGTCTGTTAGATTGGCTGCGCCGGCGGCGACCCCGGCCTTGACACCGGCCGTGCCGGCGGCCTCCGCCGCGCCTCGCGCCTCAGCAATGACGCGCGTGACCTCGGTCACGACCAGGCCGGCGGCGGCTTTTAGGACCGCATCCGTCGTGTTGAACGCTGAGCCGCCGGTTTCTGCTGGCGATGCCATGCTAGACCTCCTGCAGCTCCTGACGCAGCGCCTCGATCGCCGGCAGGATGACCTGCGCTTCCATCACGAAGAGGCCGAGGCGCGCGGCCTCCATCGCGTCAACTTTCTTTTTCTCCGCAAGCTGGCCCAGGAGATCCGTTGCGGCCAGGGCCTCCAGGTCCGTATTGCGTGCGGTGTTGATGGTGTTATCCAACAGCTCCGCATGGGGGAGGGCGGTCTTGCAGACCGTGTAGCCGTTCGCGCTTGCCCAGGTCGCTGCCGCATCGAGTGCCGGACCGGTGCCTTTGGACAGGTTTTTGACGACAAAACACTTCCGCGCCGCTGCTTTGAGTGGTCCGATTTCCCGGTCCATGATCTGAAAGCGCAGGGCACAGTCGCGATCATCGACGATCGGCACCACGAGGACCGGTGGGGTGGACTTGAACAGCGAGCCCGCCGCCGTATTGAGCAACCGCAAGACCGCCATTGCATCGCGGTCGCCCACGTCGAACACGGTGAGCCCCTTGGCGCGGACCGCCTCGATGTACTGGCCGAGAACTTCCTGGCGGGCGGACTCGTTCGCGTCGGTCTTGATGAGCACCTTGCCCTCGGCTTCCTCGCCACCGGACTCGACCTCGACGATGCGAGCGCCGGGGAGTTTCCCGAGCACAAAGTGGGAGAGGGTAGTTTTGCCGCACCGTCCGAAGGTGCTGGCGACGATGTATTGCATAGCTAAAGCTCCTGTCACTTCAGTTTCTTGAGCAGATCGGCCACCGGATCAGGCCCGGTCGCCTTGTGTGTCGTAGCCTTGGGCTTGGCTGATGTCGCCTCGGCCTCGGCCAGCAGATCTTCCATCGACTTGCCGCCTCCCTCGCGCGCCAGCGGGCCGGTGGACCCGGCCCGCTCCGAGGGCGGGATGCCCGCAGGGACGGTGCCAGTCTTGCCGGCAGGAGCCGCACCGCGGACCCGGCCGAGGTGCTGGCGACCCCATTTCTGGAGCCATACCAAAGACACCTTGACCCCGGCCTTAGCCAGCGCCTCGCGCATTTGCGGATACGTCCAGCCTTCGGCGAACAACCGCCGCAGCTCGGCCTCGTAGTCCCACAGCTCCGACGACTTCCGCCCGGGCTTCCCGCTCGGTTGCAGTCGGGTTTGTGGCATACGTTCCGGCATGGTTACCTCCGCGTTGTGGCATATCTCGCATCCATCATATAGACGATTGCCGATAGGCACTATATACCACAGCATAGGTCATTACATGGCTGTAGTCAGTGCTACATTGTGACGCACCGCACACCTGGAATGTGATGGAGCAAGCCGTGTTTTCGCTGCGCGAAAACTCGACTTGCCCCTGCGGGGCGCGTAAGATCCGCGCATGACCACGCCCCCCGAGAAGCCTTCGACCCCCTCCAGCTCCCGCCGCCGCAGCCCTGGCGGGCGGCCCGCGCTGACCCCGGACGAGCGTCGGCGCGCCGGCCCGCGCCTCGCTCTGACTCCCGCCGAGCTGGTGGCAATCGAGCGCGCGGCCGCGCGCCGCGGCCTACCGGTTTCGGTCTGGGTGCGCGAAACGGCGCTGGCTGCCGCGGGGCTGGCGAGCGCGGTGCCGGTGACCTCAGCCCCTCCCCCGGTCGTGGCGGCGCTCCTGCGCGAACTGGCGCGCGTAGGGGTGAACCTCAATCAGCTTGCGCACGCCGCGAACCGGGCCGGGCTGGTCGTCGATAATCCGGCGAGCGCACGGTCCGACAAGGCAGAGGCCGAGGCATCGCTTGCCGGGGCCGTCGCGGCCGCCGCCGAGCTGGTGCGGGCCGGCGCCGAGCTGGCGGCCCTCGCCGCGCGCATCGAGGCGGCCTTTGCGCCTGGGCCGACCATCGCCCCCCGGAGTCGCACGCCATGATGGGGAAGATCGCCAAGGGAGGCCGCAGCGCGGTCGGTGCCGGCCGCTACATCCTGTACGGCCGCGAGGGTGAGCACATCGAGGGCGAGGAAACGCGCGGTCAGTTCATCGATTCCAGCTTTCCGCCTGGGACCGAGGCCGAGGCGATTTGGCGGGCGATGGACGAGCACGCTGCGACGATGAGGCCGGGCCTGGGTATCCACATCAAGCACGTCGCGCTGTCGGCGGCCCCTGGCGAGCACCTCACCGACGAGCAGTGGCGCCAGGTCGCCGAACGCTGGCGGCAAGAGATGGGATTCGGGGGATGCGATTACTACATCGCGCGACACTCGGACACCGCCAAGGATCACATCCACATGATCGTGAGTCGGGTCCGTGCTGATGGGTCTGTTGTGTCAGATTCAAACGAGCGCATCCGACAGTCCCGTGTAACCGCCATAATTGAGCGCGAGTTAGGTCTGGTAGATACTCACAACATCGAACACGTCCGCGCCAATCCGGAACAGGTGTTGGGCGTGCTGGATCGCCGCGGCATTACCTTCACTGAATCCAACATCCGTTATCGCCTCGCACCGGCCTTTGCCGATGACGAACTAGACGCGGTTACTGCAAAATTGCTCGATTCGTGCTACTACCTTGGGATTCACGAAGGGCAGCGTCGCTACGCGCTCAAAGACACAGTTGCTCTCTATAACAACCTGGGGCAACAGTACGAGCGGTTGTTGAGTGCGCAATGGAAGCCGGGCGTCGCGGTGCCAGAGAGCATCGACGTGATCGACCGCAAGAGCGGCAAAACGATCACGCTCGACAAAGAGCAGCGCGACGCTGTGGCGTTCCTCTTCGCAGAGGGCGGCTCGGCGCGATTCGTTGAGGGCTTCGCCGGCACGGGCAAGACGACACTCCTGCAGGGTGCATACCAGGTCGCGCGGGAGCACGGATACAAGATGCTCGGTGGCGCGCTCGCCGGCGTTGCGGCCGAGGGACTGGAAGTCGAGAGTGGCGTTAAATCAAACACGCTGAAACAAACATTGATCGACATCGAGCGCGGCAAGCTGAACCTCGACGACAAGACGATTTTCGTCGTGGACGAGACCAACATGGCAGATGCGGACGCGATCCGCGCCTTGGCTGCGCACTGCGCGGATACCGGCGCCAAAATTTGGTACGTCGGAGATCGCGGACAGCTCGCGGCGATCGAACATCCTGGCGCCCTCGACATGGGAATCGAGCACGCGGGGGGCGCCTACACACTGGAAACAGTCCGCCGGCAGCAGAACGCGGCCGATCGCCAGGCGTCCGTTGACTTCGGGCGAGGCAACAGCCGTGCCGCCGTCGATCACTACATGAAAAACAATCTCTCGTGGCACCGGACGCAGGAAGAGGCCAAGGGTGCGTTGGTGAACAACTACCTACGTGACCGGTCGGAGGTCGGCGCTAACAATGTTTTTGCTCTTGCTTACCAGCGTGCAGAAGTGGCCGATCTCAATAATCGCATCCGCGGCGCGCTCAAAGATCACGGCGAGCTGCAGGGCGAGCGGACATATCAGGCCAATAAGGAGGATGCCGGCGTCACGGAAATACCGCTTGCCGTGGGCGATCGGGTTGTTATGGAGAAGAACAACAAGAGTCTCGACGTGAAGAACGGCAAGTTCGGCACCGTTGTTGAGTTGCGCGAGGATGCCGTGCGGGTGCAGTTCGACGATGGGAAATCGCGCACGGTCAAGCCAAGCGAGTACGGATTCTTTGCTCACGGCTACGCCTCGACGATTTACAAGAGCGAGGGCGGAACCAGGTCGTGCACTCATGGTCTGCCCGATGAGAATACCGATGCACGTGCGTCGTACCTCATTTGCACGCGCCACAAGTTGAATATGATGCTGTACGGTTCCGCGCAACGTTTCGGCACGCAGGAGAAGATGGCCGAGAGCATGGCGCGGCGTAACACCCGCACGGCCGATGATCTGCGCATCCTGAAAGCCTTCAACCTAGACCCTACTGTTAACGCTCAACAGGAGCACGACTATGCCGACCAACGAGACGACCTCAAACGAATTGCCGAGCGGACCCCTGCGCCTGCTCAATCCCGAGCGGAAGAGCGTGTTTGGGCAAGAGCCACCGAAGCTACCGCCCAATACGAACCTGTGCGAGTGCTGCCCGGCCTCGATCTGGCGGAAAGAACCGACCGGCTGGACGGGACTATGCACGGTGTTCCGCAGCGGGATCACGCCGGGGCAACAGATCAGCCAGTGCGAGGGGTACGGGATAGCGATCGCAGCACAAGCGGACAAGTAAGTGACCGCGAGCTTTCCGACACGATCTACCGCACGTACCGGTTTGACCACATGTACAAGGGCACCGCCGCGGAATCCTTCCAGGGACTTTCCCCCGAGGCGCAGCAGACCATCGTGGATCTTCTGAAGGAGCATCGCCACGTTCCCACTGCCGAGCACGTAGCGAAGGCGGAAATCTCGGCCGAAATCCGCGAAGAAATCGTCGAGCACGCGCGAGAAGTTGAGACCACGAAAGCCGCAGAGCTTCCGTTGGAGCGCGACTTTCATAGCGGACGATGATGCGCAATGTCTCATCTAACACGTGTCGATGGTGCGCAATGCAACACGCTGACCTGACATGTCAAGCTAATTTTGACAAGCGATTTTCGATGTGATTGGATCTGCATGTGCGCCGGATTGCCGTCTCGTGATCGTCCGTTTATCGCGATGATTTCGGATGGTGACCGTCGCCAAAGTTCCCAAGAGTTACGGCTTGGAGTTCACAATCATGCAGCTCAAGTACCTCATCGCCACAGGCGTGGCTCTCGCCACCCTCAGCTCGCAAGTGGTCTATGCGAGCCCACCGAATGCCCTCGACACGGGATACCACGAGGCAAAACACGCGCTGACCGCGCTTTTCCACATTGGCGGCGCTACGCCTCGACCGGCGCAGTCAGCTCAGCCAGCCGCCTCGTCTCCCCCTTCTGCTGTGCCTCGTAAGGTCGCGAATTTCGCGGTGGCTGGTGTACACCTCGGGATGGGATACCACCGGGCCGAGCAAGCATTAACCGCGTTTCTGCACGTGAGTGCATCCTCGATCGAGTCCCAAGGAAAGATTGCATCCGGAGTGCCGGCGTCGATTTCGGTGCACGTCGGGCATGGCCGTTACATTGTGTACTTCGCACACCGCACACCCCCGGAAGCGGGGCACCAGGCGGTGGTGGATTCCATCGTGTACGAGCTGATGCCGTACACCCCGCGGAATGCGCAGGCGATGACTGAGGTGGCGATTCGGCGGTACGGCCAGCCGACGACGCCGGGAGCACCTGGCGCGCCGGCGGAGTGGTGCTCGCGAACAAGTTATGGCGTGTGTCTGGCGGGTGGTCCGGTCTTGGAGTGTTGCTCCTACCACCTCCGATCTGGAAAATTCATGACCAGCGTCAAACTGTCCCTCTCTGATTCACGGTATGAGACCGAGTGGACGGCTTACGAGGCTAAGACGGAATCGAGCACTCCTGTGTTCTGAGTGAGGGAACCACCATGATTCTCATTGAGCTGATTCATCTGGTCCTCTTCGGAAGCGCATCGTATTTCAGTGCTCGTTTTGTGACGCGCCGCTACGTGCATATTGGGTCTCGCACGAGCCAGCGTATTGCTACGGGTGTGCTTACTGTACTTGTGTTTGTTGTCCTCGACGCCCTGGCGGTAAGCGTGATTCGCGCGTTTGGCGCCGGCGGCTGATGTGTCCTGTTTCCCGAAGCGGTGCGGACCGGCGGTTACGGCGCCGGCCCGCACCTCACCACAACCCACCTGACAAGAGGTGAAATCATGGCTGATCGTATTGTCTCGTCCCGCTCCCGCTCTGCGCAACTGTGCACCGGAGCCATCCTCCTAGTGATCGCCGCCGCCGGCCTGGCCGGCTGTGCCTCGACGCCCCACGCCGAGGCGGTGAAGGCCCTCACCATTCGGTGTACCCCTGGCCCCAAAGCCGTGCAGCACTACATGGTCGCAAACACCCTGCGTGAGCGCCGAACGGCGAGGGCTGCATTTGCCGGATGGTGTGCCAGAAGCTCGGCCGCGATCGCCGCGGAATACAGTCACACGCCGGCGAGCCGGGCGGATCTGCCAGTCTCCCAGGGGAGGCAGTGAGGAACGCGGAACTGAGCGGTCGGCGCCGGGGCGGCAACCCCGGCGCCGGCCTGACCATCAGCACCCTTGTGGAGAGATCGCACGATGGCTATCAAGCATTTTACCTTAGCGGCCGCCCTGGCCGTCACCGCCCTGGCGGGCATGGGCCAGGCCCGTGCCGGCGGCCTGCACTGGCTTCGCCTCGGCCCGCCGAAGATCGTCCTCTCGTTGTACGGTGAGCACGTCTCTCACCTCACTCAGCACGCCCCCTTTGCGGCACATCCAACGAATTACGGATATAACACGGTCAACCTCGGCATCACGTTCGAAGAGCACGGCATGCACGGGGGCGGCCCGTTTCTGACCCTGGCTGAGGGATACAACCTCACGGCGCAAGCCGATGAGTCGCATTACACGGGTCAGCAGGTGCCCATCTGCATCCACGTCATGGCGGACGAGGGCTGCTATTCCTGGCCGGTGTATTCCGGGCAGCGGGCCTACGGAGCGCTGCTCGGCCCTCGTGAAGTGTTCAGCGCGCGTATCGGGTGGCGTTGGGTGCTGTGATGAAAGCCCCGCGTAAATCCCTCTCCGAACGCCTCGCCGCGAAGGCGGCAACGTCCAAGCGGCATCACGAGCTCTCTATCCATGCCCTGATGCCCGAGATCGAGCAGGCCCTCGAGGCCGGGTTCCCGTTCACCGAGGTATGGCGTGACTTGAAGCAACACGGCCAGATCACCTGTTGCCTGGCCACCTTCAAGACGCACGTCCGCCGGATGCGCGAGCGGCAATCATGAAAGTTCCAACCGGGCCACAAATGGTGAGGATCGCAGCACGCGCCGCGCTTACGTGGAATATCCTGTTTGCAGCAATTGCCCTTGCCTTACAGATCTGGAGGGGCTGAAACATGACCAAGTGGTACGGCAACGCCGAGGATTGGTTTTACAGGACGCAAGAGTGCGGCGAAGCCTGGTGGAACGGCCTCACCGAGGCAGAGCGGGCCGAGCGCGCGCAACGTGCCGGCGACAAGGACGCCGCCATCGAAGCCGGCTACCGCGCCGGCGAATGGCGCGCCATGGTCCCTTCTGATCCTGAGCACTGGTGATCGAGGTTAGATATGAACAACACGTCATTCCAGCCGATGCCGGCCTGGCTTCAAGCCGCGCAAGGTCTGCCCTCCTACCCTCGCGCAGTGCCTGACTGGCACCAGTACGAACGGGCCAGCGCGGCGGTGCGATTGGGTGAGAGAAACAACTTTACGCAGGCGGCTATGCGCCTGAACGCGGACCACGAGCAATTGCTGGTCGAGCAACAGCAGCGTCACTTCGCGAAGGAGCACCCGCGAGCGCGGACCCACGCGGAGGTGCAGCCGCCTGCAACCCGCCCGGCGCCGACGGCTAAGCACAGCTACCACACGGTGGTGCAGCCGCCCGCTCCGCCGGCGAGATCGCCCGTCACCGCGAGCCGACTTCTTGGAATCGGGGCCGAATACCTGATTGGCCCTGCCCTCCTGGCTGCATATTTCCTGACCCGCCGCCGGCGCCGATCGAGCGCACCCGCTCAAACTGAGGCCCCGGCCGCGCCTGCCGTCCCGGACCTCGACCCTCGACCGGCGCGCGGCACCTGGTTGGCCCGCGAGGATGGCGTGACTCATCACCTAGTCCGGCCGACACTGGAGCAGCTGAAACAGCGTGGGGTCGATCCCTCGACCCTAGTGCCTCTCGGTAACATGTATCTGTGGCCAAAAACCGAGCAATTGCATACTAAAATCATCGGCGTGCCCGGTTCCGGCAAGACGACTGCGATTAATAACATGCTCGCTGTGATTGAACGGCGGGGGGATCGGGTCATCATCTCGGATTTTGGAGGCGGTTACGTTTCGCGCTTCTACCGGCCAGAGCGCGGCGACGTGATCTTGAACCCTTTCGATCAACGCAGCGCCGCATGGGACCTGTTCGCCGACATTCGCACCGAATACGACGCCGACGCGAGCGCCGCCGCGCTCGTGCCCGAAGGGCACGGCGACAATGCGGAATGGTCCAGGTACGCGCAGCAGTTCGTGTCTGCCTGCATCACCGCGCTTCGCGCTAGCCCACAGCCTCCCACCGTCAGCGAGTTGTGGCGTCTCGTGGCGATGGCGCCGATCGCCGAGCTGCGCGTTGCGCTCGCGGGGACACCGGCGGCGGCCTTCGTCGAAGGCGGCAACGAAAAGATGTTCGGTTCGGTGCGAAGCACAGCGGTGGGCGCGTGCAAGAGTCTGTCCTACCTTGCCGCGCAGCGCGCCGACGGTAGGCTGTCACTCACGGACTATGTGGGTGATGACAGCCGGCGCGGCTGGCTGTTCCTGTCGTACACGTCCAAGCAGAGGTCGTCCCTTAAGGGCCTGATTGCCAGCGAACTGCGCGCGGCGATTTCCGGTGTGCTGGAGCGCCCCGAGGGTGACGCGCGGATCTGGTTTATCGTGGATGAATTAGATGCACTGGGAAAGATCGACGGCCTTTCCGATGCGCTCGCGCGGATGCGCAAACACGGCGGCCGTTGCGCGCTCGCTTTCCAGGCTGTCGGACAGGGAGAAGAGGTTTACGGCAAGAACGTGTTCTCCGTGATCCTGGAAACCTGCGGTAATTCGCTGATCCTTCAATGCGGGGGAAAGGGATCGGAGGGCACGAGCGCCTACGCCTCCGCCCTCCTGGGCAAGCGCGAAGTCCTCAAAACGACTTGGGCGACCAGCAAAAGCCGTGGCGAGAACACCGGTAGCAGTACGACCGGTGGCGGCGGCGGATCACACTCAGGCCAGAACTGGAGTGACACGGAAGGCAGCAACACGCAGTACCACGTGGAAGACACCGTACTCCCGAGCCAGATCGAGGGTCTGGAACCGCTACACGGGCTCGTGAAAATCGGGAACATGGACCTGTGGAGTTGGTGCACGCTCACCATCAACCGCATCCCGCAGTCTCAGCCGGCCTTTGTCCTCGCAGGGGGAGACGACAGCTCGGACACGGCAACGCCTGGGTCGGCGAGCCCCGAGCCGTCGAAGCCGCCCGAGGCGATCAACCTGGCCCGCCTCGTGTAGTGGCACGGAGGGTTAGGCCGTGTGGTTCATTTTCGACTTTTTCGCTGCTTTTTTTGGTGCCCGGCTTGGCGTGCGTTGGGGGTCCCGGAGGCTGCGCCGGGAGCAGGCTGCTGCGGCGCGCGAGGCCGAATGGGAACGAGAATTTCAGGCCGAGGCGCGCGCCCGCGCGCAGGAGCGCTTCGACGCGGAGGCCATCGCCGACGAGCGCCGGCGGATGCTCGATTCACACTTGAGTGAGGAATGATCGATGCCACAGGTTCATGAGCACGAATTCGTCTCGATCGGCCGCGCCCTGTGGGCGATCGGGCGCCGCATCCGTCAGGACAGGGCCGACAACAAGCCTCAGCGCGAGGCGCGAGCCAAGTCCGATCCGGTCGAGTACGCAGTGAAACAGGGCACTCGCTTGCCCACGTGGTTGTGGATCGTCCTGTGGCTGTCATGTTGCCCGTTCGCGGTGATTATGCTGGTGGTGCAGCACTTCCGCCGCAAGGCCGCTCGGGTGCGCGTGCGCGCGGCGATGGAGGTTGCCCAGGCCGCCGAGGTCGAGCGGCAATTCCGTGAGCTGCAGGGCGAGCGCGAACGGATGATGTCCGGTATCCGGTCCTAGTCGATTATGCAC
>JAPTUI010000343.1 GCA_028067895.1 Pseudomonadota bacterium
TTCCGATCTTTGATTCCATATCATCTCAACGAATTTCGATAATAAAGGATGCCCATGCGACCGTCCGTTGTGCTTGAGATGAAGCGGATCGCCGTGCGCGAAGCGGTAGGCCGCTTCCGCACGGCGAATCCGCGCGTCTTCGGTTCGGTGCTGCATGGCACTGACCACGATGGCAGCGACATCGATCTGCTGGTCGATGCGCTTCCTGGTGCGACGCTATTTGACCTAGTCGGCTTGCAAATCGAGTTGGAATCGCTGCTCGGCCTCCATGTCGATCTGCTGACCCCGGGTGACCTGCCGGCGAAGTTCCGAGCCAAGGTGCTCGCCGAAGCGCAGCCGGTATGAGTGAGCACCGTCTTCTCGATTACCTCGATCACATCCAGCAGGCCGCAACCGATGCGTGTGGCTTCGTAGAGGGCTTGACCAAAGAGGAATTCCTTGAGGACAAGCGAACACAACAGGCCGTCATCATGAGCATCATCATCGGCGAGGCTGTCACGAAGGTGATGGATGGCTATGCCGAGTTCGCACAGGCGCACGGGCAAGTGCCGTGGCGCAGTATGCGCGGCATGCGCAACCGCATCGCCCATGGCTACTTTGACACCAACCTCGATGTGGTGTGGGAAACCGTGCAGACAGCACTACCGAAATTGCTCAAGCAACTGCCGACCGTGCGTCAGGATGCGGAAGCAAAATGAGTCGCAGCCGCCACAAGACACCCATCGTCGGGCATACGGCTCGCCGCAGCGAGCGCGACGACAAGAAGATTTTGCATCAGCGCTGGCGTACCCGAGAGCGAACGGCGCTGGCCAGCACGTCGCCAGAAGCCCTGAGTGCCCACTTGCCCCTACTGGAAAGCCAAGTCAGCAACGTCTGGTCGATGGGCAAGGATGGCCGCTCCTACTGGCCTGTCGAGCGCCAAGCCGCCACGGCGGATCGCATTGCCAGCCACAGGGATTACAGCCCGAAAGAATGCGCCTCTCTGAAAAAAAGGGCCCGCTGCTCAAGCGGATGAGCAAATAGAGCGCCGCTCATGAATCCATCCAAACACGCTCGCGCGGCAACGCGTGAATCTTGACCGCACAGAATTCATGCAGGCTTTGCAGGACCGCAGCGACCGAGCGCGAGACAAGCCATGTTGATCGGGTATGCGCGCGTCTCGACGCAGGATCAGAGCCTTGAGCTGCAATGCGAAGCCTTGACCAAGGCCGGATGCAAGATGGTCTTTGAGGACAAGGTGAGCGGCACGCGGGCAGACCGGCCCGGTTTGGCCAAGACGCTCGAAATGCTGCGCGAAGGCGATACCCTCGTTGTCTGGAAGCTCGACCGGCTGGGCCGTTCGGTCAAGCAACTCGTCGAACTGGTAAGCGAGCTGCACAAGCAAGGTGTCCAGTTCAGGAGCCTCACCGACTCCATCGACACTGGCACGCCGTCCGGGCGCTTCTTCTCCAGCCTTGCCGAGATGGAGCGAGAGCTGACCGTCGAGCGCACCCGCGCCGGGCTGGAAGTCGCCAAGCAGCTTGGCCGCAAGGGCGGTCGCAAGCCCAAGATGACCGACAGCAAGATCGAGTCGGCCAAGAAACTGCTGGCCAGCGGCGTGCCGCCCAAGGACGTAGCCAAGAACCTCGGCGTGTCCATTCCGACGCTGTACCGCTGGGTGCCAGCCTCCTCGCACACTTAGCGTGCGTTATTTTCCGTTTTCCGAGACGACCCCTTAAACGCCATCGCCCGGCGCTTACCCTACGATAGGCACGAGGTTGACGCGGGGGCCCCGGCGCGCGATCGCCGGCGGTGGCCCGTCAGGACGTTCGCTTCATCGATCGGCCGCCGCGGCGGTGCAACGGTCCACCGGCCCCGGGCGTCGCTGCGCTCGCCTCTCCGGCTTCGAGGGGGGCGAGCAGGAGTTCGTGCATCAGGCAGGCCGGCGAGGCGAACTGCCCGGCCGACGCTGTCACGCCGTCGACTGGCGTTCGCTCAGGGGCGCGGCGCCGGGCGCGGATCTTCTTGCTCGCCCGCCTCACTTGATCGCGCATGGGCTTACGTCCAGATTCGGCCGCACCGGGAAGCTCGAGCGGGAACGCCGGACACTGCAGTTCATGACGGTCAGGGTGCGCCCGTCCGTCGAGCCGCGTCAATGTGACGGCTGTGGATGACGTCCGGGACTCAAGATAAATTCCCGTTAATCAAAGTATTACAGGTATTATTTCGTGCGACGCATGATTTCCCGGCGCCGCCGGTCCGCGGCCGCCTCGACGCGGATCGTCCCAGCGCCCCTCAGCGCAGCAGCATCCGAGTGGCCGCCGATGCCGAGCCGAGAATCACGCGCCCCATGACCGGCGGCAGGTCGAGGGGCTTCAGGAACATCTTCAGGGCCATGCGGTAGGGAAAATGCGCGCGGACCGTGCCGCGGATGCTGCGCAGGAATTGCTCGTACTCGTGCCGATCGACACCCCTCTCGGGATGTCGGACCCGCAGCACGTGCTTGAAGGCGATGAAGCCGTCTTCGGCATCAATCTCACTGGCCCGGCTCCACAGCGTACGCATCACCGCCGCCCGTCCCGGCTGTTCCCGGCGGCAGTAGCGGCGGAAGAAATGGTAGAAGTTCTTGTAGTGCCGGACCTCGTCGGCAGCGATCCGCCCGGCAAGGTCCTTCAGCACCGGCTCCGGTGCGCTCTCGGCCAGCAACCGATAGAAGCTCGCCGTCCCTGTTTCGATCACGCAGCGCGCCACCATCTCGAGCGAGCGGCTCGGTGCCAGCCGCTCGAGCTGGCAACAGCGGGAATATTCGGCATAGAACCCCTGATAGGCGCGGTCCCAGTCGAACTGTGGCCAAGCCGTCTGGACGTAGCGGCGCAACGCGGCACCGTGCTGCAGTTCCTCCGGCTCCCAGTGGTGGCGCAACCACTCGACCACCTGCGCATCGTCCCGGAAATACTCGGCGAGGTTTGCCGTATACAGATCGGAGGTGATCTCGATGAACGAGGCGCAGGCCAGCAGCCGAAACAGCGCCTCCTCGCCCTCGAGCGTCTCCCGATCGATGCCATCGTACCGGATGGCGTCCATGGACCACGGCAGCAGCGCGGCGTACTTGGCATCGGGCGTGTTCATCAGCACCTCCTGGTGGACTGCGGCTTACCCTCTCCCGTGTGCCTGCGCGGCGTTCGCACTCAGCATGGTCATCCGTGGCGCGGTGCGGACCTTACTCAGCGGCCCTCACCAGCCGAAGCCGAACGCGATCGCGGACAGTCCGCCCGCGACCAGGCAATACCACGCGAACGGCGAAAGCGCCCAGACGTCGTGGTTACGGAAATAGCGCATGAGAAAAGCGGTGCTGGCATACGCCACGATGCCGGCCGCCAGTGCTGCCAGCAGCGCGGGACCGAACAGCGCATGCAGCAGATGGCCGTGCACGAGTTTCGGCACCTCGAGGACGGCCGCGGCAAAAATCACCGGCGTGCCCATGAGAAAGGTGAAGCGCGCGGCCGACTCGTGGCTGATCCCGCGGCTCAGGCCGCCGACGATAGTCGCGCCGGAGCGCGAGATGCCCGGCAGAAACGCCAGGCACTGATACAGCCCGATCACCACCGCGTCCAGATACGACAGCTGCTCGGCGCGGCGGGTGGCGGCACGGCGCAGCGCCTCACCCAGCCACAGCAGCCCGGCGTTCGCCGCGAGGAACATGGAGGCCGCCAGCGGGTTCGCAAACAGATGCGCCAACGGCTTCTTCAGCGTGAACCCCACGATGACTGCCGGAATCGTGGCCACGATCAGACGCGCGATCAGCCCGCGCTGCACGGCATTTTCGGCCGCGCCGCTGCGCCCGAAGAACCCGGCGAGCATCGCCAGCCAGTCGGCGCGGAAATAGATGAGCAGTGCCGTGGCGGTCCCGACGTGCAGCATGACCAGAAACGGCAGAAATCCGGGCGCGGCCAGGTTGATCGGCCAGTGCAGCAGTGCCGGCACGATGACCGCATGACCGAGCGAACTCACCGGGAACAGCTCGGTGGCTCCCTGTAGAACGGCGAACAACAGCGCGTGAAGCGTATCCAAGAATGTGACCTCAAAAAGGCGGCGCCCACGGCGCGCAACCGCATGATTATGGATGCGTGATCGAGACTACGGGGGCCCTGCTGCAATTGCAAGACAACCCCCGCACGAGCGTGCAGTCAGGTGTCGCGAGTTCAGTGTTCTCGCCGCCGGCAGCCCGGGCGCCGCAGTGCGTGTGTCCGCACCGCGGTGCGCGTAAATCCCCGTGACGCTCAGGGACGCAGTGCAGCATCCAGTGCGTCGAGCAATCCCTCGAGTTCCGCCTCGGTGGTGTAGTGCACGAACGACACCCGAGCCACGCCGCGATCGACATCTACATTCAGCGCTTGCAGCAGCCGTACGGCGTAGAAGCCGCCGCACCCGACCATGTATCCGCGGGCCGCGAGCCGCTCGCTCAGAACCGTCGGCTCCACCCGGTGCGGCACGAATGACACCGTGGCGGCGCGCTGCGCCGCGGCGCCCGGTCCGAGCAATCGCAGATCCCCGCGCCCGCGCAGATACTCGAGGAGTCTCTCGAGCAGCGGCAGCTCGACGGCGCGCAGCGCCTCGCGAACGCGCTGCGGCCGCTGCTCGCGCGGCGCGCCAGGATGCTGGTGCGCATCGAGCGCATCGAAGTATTCGGCGATGCCCCTCGCGGCGGCCACCTGGGCATGATCCGGGCCGGCCGGCACCAGGCGCTTCAAAGGATACCCGGCGTTGAACGAGTGTCCCTCGTTGGCCAGCTGCTCGAGCAGCTGAGGGCGAACGACCATCACGCCCTGATGCGGGCCATAGGTCTTGTACAGCGAGAGCAGGTAGATGTCCGCGCCCAGCGCGCGCACGTCAGGCAAGCCGTGCGGCGCCCAGGATACCCCGTCGACGACGGTGTACGCGCCGGCGCGGTGGGCCAGTGCGACGATGTCAGCGACTGGATTGATGTCACCGACGATGTTGGAGGCGTGCGGAAAAACGACAAGCCGCGTGCGCTTGGAGAGCAGTGCCTCGAGACGGCCGAGCTCGAGGCATCCACTTTCCGGATCCACCGCCCATTCGCGCACCTGCACGCCGCGCTCGGCCAGCCGGCGCCACACGCCGCTGTTGGCCTCGTGATCCTGATTGGTGACGATGATGTCCTCGCCGGGTCGCACCACGGTGCGAAACGCCTGCGCCAGGACATAGGTGTTCTGCGACGTCGAGGGCCCGAAATGAACCTCTGCGGCCGTGACCCCGAGGTATTCGGCGAGACGTTCGCGCGCGAGGTCCATCCACTCTCCGGCTTCCCTCGAAGCCGCAAATGGATAATACGGCTGGACCTTCAGGCGCCGGTAATACTCATCCAGCCGCTCGATCACCGGGCCGCAGGCGTAGGAGCCGCCGGCATTTTCGAAAAACGCCTGGCCGCGCAGCGTGGGCTCGCGGAACGCCGGAAACTGTGCCCTCGCGAATTCGACGTCCAGAGGCGCTGCGACCTGAACCGATCCCATAACTCGATCCCCTTGCCGTGGGTTCACCGCGCGGTGACGGGTCGTGCCCGGCGGCCGGAGCGCTCATCGTAAACGATTCCCCGATCGGCAGTGCAGCGGCGCGTCCGGAGAACCTGGAGAGCCCCTGAACTCAGCCGGAGGGCTCGGCGGTGCCGACTCCGCTCCAGGGGCGGACCGGCGCGCCGGCACCAGCCGCGCGGAGTTGCCGATGAAGGTCAGTTCGGAGGCCACGTGAATGAAGGCCGCGAGCAGCGGGTTCAACAGACCGAAGCCCGCGAGCACGATACCGACGGTATCCACGCCGAGAGTCCCGATGAAGTTTGCCCAGATGATCCGCCGCGCGCGCCGCGCGATCGCCAGCGTCTCGGCGAACTTCACCAGATCATTGCCCAGGAGCACGACGTCCGCACTTTCGCGCGCCACGTCGGTGCCCGATCCCATCGCAACGCCGACCTGGGCGGCGACGAGCGCCGGGGCGTCATTGACCCCATCGCCAATCATCGCAACGATGCGTCCCTCGCGCCTCAGCCCCTGCACGTACTGACGTTTGTCCTCGGGCATCAGTTCAGAAGCGACTTCGCGGATCCCCAACTGCTCGGCGACCGCATCGGCCACGGCACGGGCATCGCCGGTCAACAGCACGGTACGCGCGCCGAGGGCGCGGATCTGATCGACGGCCCGACGCGCCTCCGGCCGAACCCGGTCGGCGATCTCGATCGAGCCGAGAAACTGCCCGCTGCGCGCGACATAAACCTGCGAGGCACCTTTCTGCGCACGCGCCACGGCCTGCTGGGGGATCGAAATGCCCTGGGCGGCGAGCAACGCGAGGTTTCCGACCAGAACGTGCGCAGTGTCCACGGTGGCGTCGATCCCGCGCCCGGGCTCGTAGCCGAAGTGCTCCGGCTCGGCAATCGTTCGGCCGAGCCCCCGGGCGTACGCCACGATGGTCTTGCCCAAGGGGTGCTCGGAGCGCAGTTCGGCCGCAGCGGCCGCATCGATCAGCACATCCGCGTCGATGCCCTCGACCGGATGCACGGCCTGCACCTGCGGCTGACCGAAGGTGAGCGTGCCGGTCTTGTCGAGCACCACGGTGTCGACGCGGCCGAGCTGTTCGAGATAAAGACCGCCCTTGATGATCGCGCCGCCGCGGGCCGCGCGGCCGATGGCACCGAGGATCGCAAGCGGCGTACCGGCCGCGATGCCGCAGGCCCCGGCGACGATGATCACCGAGATGGTCGAGCGCAGATCACGCGTCAGCACGTAGGTGAGTGCCGCGGCGGCGAGCGCGAAATAGACCAGATAGCCGGCGAGTCGGTCCGCCAGGCGCTGCACCGGGGCACGCGAACGCTCGGCCTGCTCCACCGCCTCGATGATCTTGCCGTAGCTCGTATCGCGACCGATCCGCTCGGCGCGGATCTCGAGCGCACCGGATTGATTGATCGAACCGGCGAATACGGCCGCGCCCGCGAGTTTCTCCACCGGCAGCGACTCCCCGGTGATGCGCGACTCGTCGATGAACGAGTGGCCGGCGATGACCGTGCCATCGACCGGAATGCGCCCGCCCGGATTGACCAGGACCGACTCGCCGGGCTGAACCGTATCGGCATCGACCTCGGCGAGCACGCCGGCACGACGTACCGCGACCGCTCGCGGCAGGAACTCGAGCAGATCGTGGATCGCGCGGCGGCCGCGCGAGACGGTCAGCCCCTCGAGGACTTCGGCGATGAGAACAAACAGCGTAATGACGAGCGCGGTGAAAAATTGCGCGATCGCCGCGGCGGCGAGGATGGCGATGGACATCGACAATTCCATCGTCATGCGTCGCGCCAGGAGATTTTCGAACGCCTCGCGATAAATGGGCCAGCCGCCGATCAGCAGACCCGCGGCGCCGAGTATGCTGATCGAGGACAGCGGCTCCCAGATGCGAAACCACACGGCGACCGCGGCGAGCGCAACGATGGCGATCCGCAGGCCCTCGACCCAGGAGAAGCCGTGCTCGTGGTCGTGATCATGATCATCATCGTGGTCGTGGTCGTGGTCGTGGTGCCGCGACACCTGCATCGCGGCGCACCCGCCGTCGTCTGGCGTGGCGGGTGCCGATTCCTGCGGCATCGAGTTCACTTCGCAATCCTCATTTGAAATACGTTCGGACGACATCGATGAGATCCTCGGCCGCCTGGCGCTGCTCGTCAGAGCGTTGCGCAGAGGCGCCGGCGAGGTGGGTCTGGATGTGATCTTCCACGACTTCTGCCATCAGGCCGTTGATCGCACCGCGCACGGCAGCAATCTGCTGCAGGACGGCCGTACAGCCCTGCTCGGATTCCAGTGCACGCTCGAGCGCATCGACCTGCCCGCGGATGCGCCGGACCCGAACCAGGAGCTTCGCTTTTTCGCGTGTCGTATGCGTCATGGTGGGGGCCCAATACTATAGGGGGGTATTGTATCAGAACCCTGCCCTCAGGCGGCTGCCCCCAATCCCGCCGTGCAGACGGACCGCGGCACAGGGCCGCGCGGACACTGCGCATTGAACGCCCCGAGGAGATCCGATCGGGTACCCCTCAGTGCTCGGCATCGGCCTCGTGGTGTGCCTCGGCGCACAGACCGTGGTCGGCAAGCGTTGCGATGACCCGGCAATCGCGCATGTGCCGACCTTGGCCGTGCTCGAGCATCCGCTCGAGTTCGACACGCAGACTCTCCAGCATGGCAATGCGCCGGCGCACCGCCTCGAGCTGCCGACGGGCGATACGGTCCGCCCGGCTGCACGCCGAATCGCGCTCATCGGCCAGCGCGAGTAATTCCCGGATCGCGGGCAGCGGGAATCCCAGCTCGCGGGCGTGTCGGATGAAACTCAGTTTCTGCCGGTGGAGCTCGCCGTAGCGACGCTGTGCGCCGGGCGTGCGGGCCGCCGGGGGCAGCAGGCCCACCTGCTCGTAATAGCGGATGGTCTGCACTTTGCACCCGACGCTGCGGGCCAGCGCACCGATCGGCAGGGAGGGTTCGCGCATGCTTGAAGCTCTAGTCACTAGAGGTTTTAAGATACGTGCCCACATACCGCGCTTCAACCCCGAACCGGCGCGGAGATTTCTAGTGGGACACACGCACTCGCATCACGCCGATCACGATCACGGTCACCCAAGCGCTCCGGGTCATGACCACGGGCCCGGTGCGAGTGCGCGTCGGCTGCTGTTCGCCCTGGGCATCCTGCTGATCTTCACCGTCATCGAGGCGCTCGGCGGCTGGTTCGCCAATTCCATTGCGCTGCTCGCGGAAGCCGGCCACATGCTGGCCGATTGCGGGTCGCTCCTGCTCGCAGTGTTCGCAGTCCGCGCCAGCCGCAGACCGCCCGATGCGCGGCATACCTATGGCTCGAGCCGCTACCAGACCCTGGCCGCCTACACGAACGGCCTGATCCTGCTCGGACTGACCGTGGCCGTCACGGCCGAGGCGATCCGGAGGCTGATTGAGCCACCGCCGGTCGACGGCCGGCTGATGCTGCTCATCGCCCTGTTGGGCGGTGCCGCCAACGTCGGAGCATTCATCGCGCTCTCCGGCGCCCGATCACTCAATGAACGCAGCGCCCGCGCCCATGTGCTCAGTGACCTGCTGGGATCGGCGGCGGCCGCGAGCGCTGCGGTGCTGATCGTTGAGTTCGGCTGGCGCCTCGCCGACCCGCTGCTCTCGCTGCTGGTCTCGATGCTGATCCTGCGCTCGGGCTGGCAGCTGACGCGCGAGGCCGGTCACGTGTTGCTGCAGGGCGCACCGCACGAGGTGGACCCGGAGCACATCGCCCACGATCTGGAACACGTCCCGGGGGTGCGCAACATTCATCATCTGCACGTGTGGTCGATGACCGGGGACGCGCCGGTGGTGACGCTGCATGCCACGCTCGAGCCGACAGACGACCCGCAATCGGTCCTGAAAGTCATCCTCGAACGCTTGCGCGACCGGCATGGGGTCACGCACGCCACCGTGCAGCTTGAGGGCGGATCCTGCCCCGACCCCGGCGAGCACCGCTGCCATCGCGCGTGAGCCCCGCCGAGCCTGCCGGGCAGGACTGCCCGGCAGGCTCGGCGCACGCCCCTCTTTAGCGCAGGTCGAAGCGATCCAGGCTCATCACCTTGGTCCACGCGGCCACGAAGTCGGCAATGAACTTGTCCTGTGCGTCCGCCGATCCATAGGTCTCCGCCACCGCGCGCAATTCGGAATTGGCGCCAAAGACCAGATCGACCCTCGTTGCGCTCCACTTGGGCTTGCCGCTCGTGCGCTCCACGCCTTCGAAGACATTCTCATCGGCGGTGGCCTTCCACTCGGTGCGCATGTCGAGCAGGTGAACGAAGAAATCGTTGCTGAGCGTGCCCGGCCGCGCTGTGAACACGCCGTGCGGCGAGCTGCCGTGATTGGCCCCGAGCACGCGCAGGCCGCCGACGAGCACGGTCATCTCCGGCACCGTCAGCCCGAGCAGCTGTGCCTTGTCGATGAGCAACTCCTCGGCGGGAACGGCATAGCGGGTCTTGAGGTAGTTGCGAAAGCCGTCTGCGACCGGTTCCAGATAGGCGAATGACTCAACGTCGGTCTGCTCGGCCGTCGCATCGGCCCGGCCCGCCGAAAATGGCACGGTGACGGCCCGGCCGGCCTTTTTCGCAGCCTGCTCGATCGCCGCCGAGCCCGCGAGCACGATCAGATCAGCGAGCGAAACCTGCTTGCCGTTCGACTGTGCGCCGTTGAACGCGTGCTGGATGGACTCGAGCGAGGCCAGTACTTTGGCGAGCAGCGGCGGCTCGTTGACCGGCCAATCCTTCTGCGGCGCGAGACGGATGCGCGCCCCATTGGCGCCGCCGCGCTTATCAGAGCCGCGGAACGTACTGGCCGAAGCCCAGGCAACGCGCACGAGTTCCGCGGTCGAATGCCCTGAGGCGAGGATCTTCGTCTTCAGATCGGCAATGTCCCTGGCGTCCACCAGTGCGTGTTTGATCGGCGGGATCGGATCCTGCCAGATCAGCACCTCATGCGGCACTTCCGGTCCGAGGTACCGCGCGCGCGGTCCCATGTCGCGGTGCGTCAGCTTGAACCACGCGCGCGCAAATGCATCTGCGAATGCTTCCGGATGCTCCAGGAAGTGCCGCGAGATTTTCTCGAACGCCGGATCGACGCGCAGCGCAACGTCGGTCACCAGCATCGTCGGCACGTGATGCTTGGACGGATCGAAGGGATCCGGAATCGGCTTCGCATCCCCCTTGGCGCGGTACTGGTAGGCGCCCGCCGGACTCTTGGTCAGTTCCCACTCGTAGCCGAACAGGTTGCTGAAGAAGTAGTGGCTCCATTTCGTCGGTGTCTGGGTCCAGATCACCTCCGGGCCACCCGTGATCGCATCCGAGCCGACGCCCGTACCGTAGCGGCTCTTCCAGCCGAGACCGAGTTGCTCGAGCGGCGCGGCCTCAGGCTCCGGACCGACGAGGCGCGGATCGCCCGCGCCGTGCGTCTTGCCGAAGCTGTGCCCGCCGGCGATCAGCGCAACGGTCTCCTCGTCGTTCATCGCCATCCGGCGGAACGTCTCGCGGATGTCGATCGCAGCGGCAGCCGGATCCGGTTTGCCGTTCGGCCCCTCCGGATTGACGTAGATCAATCCCATCTGCACGGCCGCGAGCGGATTCTCCAGGTCGCGCTGACCGGAGTAGCGCTGATCGGCGAGCCAGGTGTCCTCACGGCCCCAGTACACCGACTCGTCCGCTTCCCACGCATCCACCCGCCCGCCGCCGAAGCCGAAGGTCTTGAAGCCCATCGATTCGAGCGCGACGTTGCCGGCGAGAATCATCAAATCGCCCCAGGAAATCTTGCGGCCGTACTTCTGTTTGATCGGCCAGAGCAGACGACGCGCTTTGTCGAGGTTCGTATTATCGGGCCAGGAATTCAGCGGCGCGAAGCGCTGCTGAGCGCTGCCCGCACCGCCGCGTCCGTCTCCGATGCGGTACGTGCCCGCGGCATGCCACGCCATGCGCACCATCAATCCGCCGTAGTGACCGAAGTCGGCCGGCCACCACTCCTGGCTGTCCGTCATCAGCGCATGCAGATCCTGCTTCAACGCCTTGAAATCGAGCGTCTTGAATTCCTCGGCGTAATCGAACGACTCGCCGAACGGATTGGCGCTCGGAGCGTTCTGACGGAGGATTCTCAGATTCAGCTGCTTTGGCCACCAATCACCGTTCGAGCGCATGGCGCGGTGGGTCACTCCGTGTACCACGGGACATTTCGATTCCGACATGATGAACTCCTCAAGCTGATCAGACCGTGCACGCACCACAGCGATGTTCTCGCGCCAGCGCACGTTCCCGAGGACAATGCTGCACTAGGCGTGCCCCTCCTCGAGCAGACTGCGCAGCATCCAAGCGGTCTTCTCGTGAACCTCGAGGCGCTGCGTCACCAGATCGGCAGTCGGCTGATCGTTCGCCGCATCGGCAATCGGGAACAGCTTGCGCGCGGTCGTGGCAACCTGCTCATGCCCCTTGACCAGGTTCTTGATCATGTCCTTCGCCGCCGGAATCGACTCGTCCTCAGCGATACTGCTCAATGCCCCGAGCGCCTTGTAGGTTCCGGGCGCGAAATGGCCGAGCGCACGAATCCGCTCGGCGATCAGATCAACCGCGGTCCACAGCTCGTTGTACTGCTGCTCGAACATCAGATGCAGCGTCTGGAACATCGGACCCGTCACGTTCCAGTGATAGTTGTGCGTCTTCAGGTACAGCGAGTACGTATCGGCCATGACGCGCGCCAGGCCGTCCGCGATCGCCTTGCGATCTTTGTCGCTGATGCCAATATTGATTTCCATGAAGATTCCTCGTGCTGTCGGGCAGTGCCGCGCGGCGGTACCGGCTCGCGTGAACCGCCGCCGTGAAGAGTACTGATTTTATAGCAGATCAACGACGGTCCGGTCGAGCGCCGGGACGAATGAAAGCCGCAGTCGCCGCGGTGCGCTACCGCGAGGCAGCGGCCCGTGGATCTGCGAATATTCCCGCACCGGAGCGTTCGATGGCGGGTCAATTGCCGTCACTGTATCATGTTTGAGACACTTCCTTCCGTGCCGAGCACGCTCTCGCCACGCGAATCGACCGCAACTGGTGAGACTCGGCTGAGGTACGAGCGCGGCGAGCGACATGTTAGGAGCCCCGATGCCTCCCGAGACCGATCGCACCGCGCGGGATACGGATCGATACGCCGCGAATCTTCGCGATGAGCTCGATGGTGCGGCGCTCTACGCGGCACTGGCGGACGCCGAGCCAGATCCGCTGCGGCGCGATCTGTTCATGCAGCTTTCCCAGGCCGAATCCACTCATGCGCGGGTGTGGCGGGACAAACTGCTCGCGGCGGGCCTCGAGCCGAAACCATTCGCGCCGAGCCTGCGCACCCGGGTTCTCGCCCGCCTGGCGCGCCGCTTCGGAACGGCTTTCGTGCTGCCCTCGATCGCGGCGACGGAATTCGCCGACCGAAACAAGTATGCCATGCAGAAGGATGCCGCAGCGCTCGCGGCCGAGGAACGCGGTCATGCCGCCGTGATTGCCGCAGCGGCGGGCACGTCCGGTCAAACCGGCACGGACATCGGGCGTGCCGAACCGTGGCATCGGGGCGTCTCGGGCAACAACCTGCGGGCCGCGGTGCTCGGCGCGAACGATGGACTGGTCTCGAATTTCTGTCTGATGATGGGCATCGCAGGAGCCCGGACCTCCACCCACACCGTGCTGCTGTCGGGGCTTGCCGGACTCATTGCCGGCGCCTGCTCCATGGCGCTCGGGGAGTGGCTTTCGGTGAGCAACGCCCGCGACCTGGCGAAAACTCAGCTCGCGCGTGAGCGCGAGGAGATCGAGCAGACCCCGCAGGCTGAGCAGCACGAGCTGGCGCTGATCTATCAGGCCAAGGGGCTGCCCAAGCCCGACGCCCAACGTGTCGCAGCGCAGATCATGGCGAGCGGTGAGGCGGCATTGGACACCCTGGCGCGCGAGGAGCTCGGCATCGACCCCAGCGAGCTCGGCGGCAGCCCGTGGGCTGCCGCCGGGACCTCTTTTGCGCTGTTTGCCATCGGTGCACTGGTGCCGGTGCTGCCGCTCTTTGTGCTCTCCGGCGGCCCTGCGGTCCTCGCCTGCGCTGCGGCAAGCGCGGCCGGTCTCGCCGCGATGGGCGCACTCACGGCCCTGTTCAACGGACGTACGGTAGCGTATTCCGCAGCGCGACAGCTCCTGCTCGGTGGCCTCGCCGCGGCGGTCACGTACGGGATCGGCACTCTGCTCGGCGCATCGCTGGCCTGAGTCCGGCGGCCCCGGGGGCCGAATGCTCGTCCCGCCGGAGGGATCGGGCACAAGATTGTGCCATGACTAGTAGTAGTCCATACTACTAGTCATGGCACGACGTCGCACTTCCGCCGAATCGCTGCTCCCGGAATTCGGGTTCACCGAGCTCGAATCGCGGCTTTATACCCAACTGCTGCGCCTCGGGCCCGTCACCGGCTACCGCCTCGCGCAGCAGGTGGGCAAGGCACCGGCGAACACCTATCAGGCACTCGCTGCGTTGGAGCGCAAGGGTGCCGTGATCGCCACGGAGAGCGAGCCGAGAACCTACCGGCCGATTGCGCCTGAGGAATTGTTTC
>JAPTUI010000275.1 GCA_028067895.1 Pseudomonadota bacterium
GTCGGGCGAGCTGACCTATGCCGTCAGGAAAGTTGCGGGCTGCCTTGGCCGGATCGAAGTCCCCGGCGGCGTTCTCGATCTTCGGCTTGTCGTCCCAGATCGAGGAGATCTGCGCGATCTTCTCCGCCAGCGTCATGCGCCGCAGCAGATCCTTCACGCGGGCGGCGACCGGTGCGTGGGGATCCTTGTACAACGGCGTGCCGGCGGCCTGCGCGCCGGGCGCGCAGAGCGAGGTCAACAGCGCCGCTGCGGTCAGAGCGCCGAGAGCGCGCGCGCGAGAAAAATGACCCTTCACTGGATGATCCCCCCGAAGCCCAAGACTGGTATCGCTATCATAGCTGAGCGCTCCGGTTCGTGAATAGAATTTCCGTGCGCGAGACGTCCAGGTGATTTCCGGCAGAAGGTTGCGAGCGGAAAATGGGAGCGTTACCATCGCTTACCCCCTTTTGTGCGGGATACGCCCGAGCATGGCCGCCGAGCCTCAGTCTGTGCGGGACTCCACCGGTCGCTTCGGCGCTTACCGATGGCGCATCTGCGCCCTGTTGTTCTGGGCAACCACGCTCAATTATATCGACCGCCAGGTGCTCGGCGTGCTCGCTCCGGCGCTCGGGCACACGCTCGGCTGGACTCAAGTCGACTACGGCTACATCGTTGCGGCGTTTCAGGTCGCGTACGCGCTCGGGCTGGTGTTCGCAGGGGCGCTCATCGACAAGCTCGGTACGCGGCTCGGCTACGCGCTCGCCATCGCGCTATGGAGCTGCGCGGCGATGAGTCATGCGCTGGCGCGCACGGTGCTGGAGTTCGCGGCGGCGCGCTTCCTCCTTGGGCTCGGCGAGTCGGGCAATTTTCCGGCTGCAGTGAAGACGGTCTCGGAGTGGTTCCCGCGTCGTGAGCGCGCTCTCGCAACGGGACTGTTCAACGCCGGCTCGAACATCGGCGCGCTGATTGCCCCCCTGGTGGTACCGATCGCGGTGTCGCTCTGGGGACTACGCTCGGGCTTTCTGCTCACCGGAGTATTGAGCGCACTGTGGTTGATCACCTGGCTCATCGTCTATCGACCGGCCGGCGAGCATCCGCGGGTCAGCGCCGAGGAACTCGCCTACATCCGCGCCGACGGTTCCGAGCGGAGCGGGCCGGCACGCCGGGTGCGCTGGCGCGAGCTGCTGCGGCACCGGCAGACCTGGGCGTTCGTGGTCGGCAAGTTCCTCACCGACCCGGTGTGGTGGTTTCTGCTGTTCTGGCTGCCGAAGTATCTCAGTCACCGCTTCGGACTCGATTTGACCGACCTCGGGCCGCCGCTAGTCGCGGTATACGTCATGGCGGATGCAGGCAGCATCGCCGGCGGCTGGTTGGCTGGGTGGCTGATGCGTCGGGGCTGGAGCGTCAATGGCGCACGTAAAGGCGCAATGCTCCTGTGCGCAATCGCCGTCGTGCCAGTCGTATTTACCTCCGTGGTGCACTCATTGTGGGCCGCCGTTGGCCTGATCGGCTTGGCGGCCGCGGCGCACCAGGGCTGGTCGGCGAATCTGTTCACGACCACATCCGACCTGTACCCGAGCACCGCAGTTGCCTCAGCGGTCGGACTCGGAGGGTTCGCCGGCGCCGTTTCCGGCGCATTGGTCGCCACGGCAGTTGGGTATTTGCTGCAGGCCACCGGCAGCTACGCACTGCTGTTTACCCTGGCTGGTGGCATGTATCTCATCGCCCTCGGTCTGTTCCAGCTGCTCGCGCCGCGGCTGACGCCCGTGTCCCTGGCGGACGCATGAGGGCTGCAGGCGCTCGATTCCCATGATCGTCGCGTCGCCGATCGTGCCGCGGCGCACTCAGTCTTGGAGAACGTATTGATGAACGACCATCCGTCTGCGCCGCACGGCTCGCGCCGCGACCGGGAAATCGTCGCGGCTCGCGTGATCGTCACCTCCCCGGGGCGCAATTTCGTAACGCTGAAGATCGAGACGCGCTCAGGGGTCTGGGGGATTGGCGATGCGACGCTCAACGGCCGCGAACTCGCAGTCGCCGCGTACCTCGAGCATCACGTGATCCCCAATTTGATCGGCCGCGATGCCGGTCGGATCGAGGACACCTGGCAGTTTCTCTACCGCGGTGCATACTGGCGCCGCGGACCGGTGACGATGACCGCGATCGCTGCGGTGGACGTGGCGCTGTGGGACATCCTCGGCAAGATGGCTGGGCTGCCGCTGTATCAACTGCTCGGTGGACGTAGTCGCGACGGCATCCTCGTTTACGGGCATGCCAGCGGGCGGGATATCGAGGAGGCGAGTGCCGAAGTCGGTCGGTTCATCGAGCAGGGATACCGCGCGGTGCGGGCGCAATGCGGCGTGCCTGGACTGGCCAAGCCGTACGGCGTGACGCGGCTGAAGAATGCCTACGAGCCGGCTGAGAGCGAGTTGCCGCTGGAAACCGTCTGGTCGACGCCGCCGTACCTGCAGATCGTGCCGCGGCTGTTCGAGCGACTGCGCGCCGATCACGGCGCTGAAGTCGAACTGCTGCACGACGTCCATCACCGTCTCAGCCCGATCGAGGCTGCTCGTCTGGCGCGCGATCTGGAGCCGTACCGGCTGTTCTGGCTCGAGGATGCGACGCCGGCGGAGAACCCCGACGGCTTCGAGCTGATTCGCCGCCACTCGGTCACGCCGCTCGCCGTGGGCGAGGTCTTCAACTCCATCTGGGACTGCCGAGCGCTGCTCGAGCGGCAGCTCATCGACTACATCCGTACCACCATCGTGCACGGCGGCGGCATCACACACGTGCGCCGTATCGCCGATCTGGCCGCCATGCACCGGGCTCGGACCGGCTTTCACGGCGCGACGGATCTCTCGCCGATCACGCTCGGGGCGGCGTTGCACTTCGATACCTGGGTGCCGAACTTCGGCATCCAGGAGTACATGCGTCATACCGAGCAGACCGATGCAGTGTTCCCGCACGACTACACGTTCCGTGCGGGCAGCTTGTACTGCGGGGAGAACGCCGGCCATGGCGTCGGACTCGACGAGAAATTGGCCGAGCGATTCCCCTACAACCCGAAGCAGCTGCCGGTGGCACGTCTGACCGACGGCACGATGTGGGATTGGTGAGCTGTCGCGTGGATCGGTTCGAGTGGGCGCAACTGCGCATTTTAAACAGAAGAGAGGGGATTGGCATGATGAGGCGAAATTATCGAGCGACCGGCGTCTTGGTCGCGCTCTGCGGGATGCTCTGGGCGGGACTCGCCGCCGCGGTCCCAGCTCGGGCCGCGGTGCGGCCTTACAAGAATTTCAGCGTTGCGGTGTACATCCCCGTGACTTCGACCCGGCAGCTCGCCAACCCGCAGACGCTGCGGCGTCAGTTCCAGCGCATTTGGAGCCAGGTCCACTTCAACAAGGTGTATCTCGAGGTCTACCGGGATCAGGTGTTTGCCAACCCGGCGACGCTCGATCGGATCGCGGCCTTCTTTCGCCGGCGGGGCATTACGGTCGACGGCGGTATCACGTTGTTCGCCGGTCGCAACCAGTACAATCAGTACAATTCATTCGACTTCGAGAATCCGCACGATGTCGCCATCTGCGAGCGCGCAGTGCGCATGGCAGCCCGTCATTTCAACACCATCATTCTCGACGACTTCACTTTCTTCAATACGCGCAGTAACGCCGACATCAAGGCCAAGGGTACGCTCAGTTGGACGGAGTATCGGCTGCGCAAGATGCGCTGGGTCGCGCAGCACCTGATCATCGACACGGCGCACCAGGTCAATCCGCGAGCCAAGGTGATCATCAAGTACCCGAACTGGTACGAACACTTCCAGGGTCTCGGCTTCGATCTGGATCCCGAAGCGAAGATGTTCAGCGGGATCTATACCGGCAACGAGACCCGTGACCCGGTACATACTGCGCAGATGCTCCAGCAATATGAGAGCTATTTGATCTACCGCTACTATCACAACATCCGGCCGCACGCAGACAAGGGCGGATGGGTTGACACCTTCGGCGATCGGTACGTCGATCGCTATGCGGAGCAGCTCTGGGATACTCTGTTCGCGAAATCTCCGGAAATCACGCTGTTTAGCTGGCCGCAACTCGCGGTACCCGAACCGGTGAGCCCGGGCGAGCGTTATGCGTGGGCCGCCGACCGCACCAGTTTCGACTGGAATGCGATGGTGCATGCGTTCAAGGCGCCACCGGGCAGCGAGGCGGTGCCGGGCTGGGCAAGCGTTGCCGGGTATGCGCTCGACAAAGTCAATAAGGTCCTCGGTAAACTCGGTCACCCGATCGGGATCGCCAGTTACAAGCCGTTCCAGTCGAGCGGCGAAGACTTCCTGCAGAATTACCTCGGCAACATCGGTATCCCGATCAATCTGGAGCCGCACTTCCCGGCTCACGCTCCGGTGGTTCTGCTCACGGCCGAGGCGGCGGCCGACCCGGATCTGGTGGCAAAGATCGAGGCGCGGTTGAAAGCAGGGGGCGATGTGATCATCACTTCCGGGCTACTGCACACACTCGAGCAGGACCATCGCGGCATTCGCAACGTTGCCGACATCACGTACACCGGATTGCCAATCGCGGTGCGCCACTATCTCGGCAGCATCGCCGGGGGCACGACTGCGGGCCTGAATGTCCCGGGCGAGCGGGCGGCGCGGATCATCTTCCCGCAGATCCGCTTCTACACGAATGACAGCTGGCCCGTCATTCAGGGTGAAGCGTCAGCTCATGGGGTGCCAGTGCTGCTGATGACCGGATACTCGCGCGGTCAGCTCTACGTGCTCGACGTGCCGAGCAACATGGGGGATCTGTACCGGCTCCCTGAGCCGGTCTTGAATACGCTGCGTGGTTATCTGCTGGCGAGATTCCCGGTGCGGATCAACGCTCCGGCGCATGTCGCAGAATTTGTCTACAGCAATGACACCTTCGTTGTCGAGTCGTATCTGGCCCGTCCCGTGACGGTGCGGGTGTTCGTGCATCGGGGAGCTCGGGAACTGGTCGATTTGGACTCGGGACAGAAAGTGCTGCCGGCGCCACTGATTACGCCGAACCCGCTGCCGAGCGAACACGGACAGACGAGCTTCGTCATCAGACTCGCGCCGCACTCGTACCGCGCGTTCGCGGTGAAGTGAGGCGAGTCGGATCTAGGTCGTGATGTGACCCTCCCGGCCGGCGCCGCAGCAGGTGCGGCGCCGGCCGGGAAGCGGTTCAGAGCCGGTAGGCCTGTTTCGGCAGCCGGTATGCCAGGTCCTGCGCCACCTGCAACGCTTCGTCTTCGGGCAGGCGGTGCTCGACCACCAGACGTGCGAGGAATGCACAATCGATCCGTCGCGCAGCGTCGTGCCGTGCGGGAATCGAGAAGAACGCGCGCGTGTCGTCGTTGAAGCCGACGGTGTTGTAGAAGCCGGCCGTCTCGGTGGTCTGTTCGCGGAACCGCAGCAATCCCTCGGGACTGTCGTGGAACCACCAGGCTGGGCCTAGCCGCAGCGCCGGATAGTGCCCGGCGAGCGGCGCCAGTTCGCGGCTGTAGCTCGATTCATCGAGCGTGAACACGATGATCGTAAGGGCGGATTCATTGCCGAAGCGGTTCAGCAGCGGGCGCAGTGCGCCAACATAATCGGTTCGGGTCGGGATGTCCGCGCCGATGTTCGCGCCGAAGCGATGAAACAGCGGCGTATTGTGGTTGCGCCAGGCGCCGGGGTGAATCTGCATCACCAGACCGTCCTCGAGGCTCATTCGGGCCATTTCCGTGAGCATCTGGGCACGAAAGGTTTCGGCATCGGCGCTGGAGAGATCTGCGCGGCGCGCAGAGTGCACGACGCGCTCGAAGAGCGCCGCGGCGTCACGTTCGTCCAGATCTTCCGTACGTGCGGTTGGGTGGCCGTGATCGGTCGAAGTTGCGCCCGAGGAGGCGAAGAACGCGCGCCGGGCGCGATGAGCGGCGAGATACCCGCGCCAACTGAATGGATCAATGCCGGTCAGCGTGCCGAGGTGTTCCAGGTTCGCGATGAATCCTGGAGTTTCAGGGTCGATGAGCGGGTCGGGTCGGTAGGCACTGATCACTCGTCCCGGCCAACCGCTCGCGCGGATCGCCGTATGGTGTTCGAGCGTATCGAGCGGCGATTCCGTGGTGGTGAGCACTTCGATCCCGAACCGGTCGAATAATGCGCGTGGCCGGAAGGCCGGCGTGGTGAGCTGCGCGCAGATACGCTCGTAGGTTCGGTCGGCGTTCGCGCTCGTCAGAGGACACTCGGCGCCGAATACTTCGCTCAGTACCCAGTCGAGCCACAGGCGAGTGGGTGTGCCGCGAAACAAAGGATAGTGCGCGGCGAATGTGCGCCAGATGGCCTGCGGCGCCGGTGGTGCGTGCCGCTCGCCATTTGGTTCGACGCCGAGTTCATCGAGCCGGACACCCTGGCTGTAGAGCATGCGGGTGATGTAGTGGTCCGGGGTCAGCAGCAGGGAGGCTGGATCGCTGAACGGTTCATTGGCCGCAAACCAGCGCGGATCGGTGTGTCCATGCGGACTGATGATCGGCAGCGTGCGGATTGCGCCGTACAGTTGCCGGGCGATGGCGCGGGTCGCCGGATCGGCCGGGAACAGCCGATCGGGATGCAGCGCGGGGTGGCTGGAGTCGGTCATGCTCGCGGTTCGTTCGGCGCTCGGTGCGTGGCACAGGAGAGGTTCACGATGCGCCCGGCTACAGGCGCGGTCAACGCGGCACCGGCGCATCATCGGGCGGGCAGGCCGGGCCGGCCCCGGGTGTGCCTTCCAGGTACGGGATGCAGAATGCCTCGTAGGCCTTCAGAGTATCTGGCGGCGGTGCAACGCCCGGGGGCAGCGGCAGATGGGAGATCGATTGGAAATAGGCGATACTTGCGTCCCGCCACCATTCGGCTTCGTGCACCTGGATGGTGAGGAAAGCCGACGTTAGCTGGAAGCGGCGCGGATCGACGTAATGGGAAAGTTTGCGCCACGTAGTGCGCATGCGCTTGACTGCCACCACGCCCCGTACGTAGTGCAAGACGAGCGAGTCCCATACGGTGTGGCCGGAGGCGAGGCGGTAAGTCCATGGCACGTGGTGGAACCACAACAGTAGATTCTCCGGACAGTGCTTGAGACTCGCGAACTTTGCGGCTACGTGCGGGGCGTACTGCGCGACGGCATCGCTGCCGCTCGCCGTGCGGTCGAAGCCGATGCCCTCGGCGTCCGCACGGCTGTAGTAGGTGTCCGACCAGTCCGGCGGCAGATGCTTGCTCGGGGCGATCCAGGGACCGGGGCCGTAGTGCGTGCCGGCCATCTGACTGGCGAGTCCGAGCGGATCGCTATAGTCGACCACCGCCTCGCGCGAGCCCATCATCATCCGCACGACCGGACGTACGAACGGTACGGCATTCGTGAAAGTCATGCGTACCCATTGCGTGGCGATCGTACGGGCCGAGGCATCGGGGTTCCAGGCAAGCCGGCCGAACACATACCAGTTTGATTGATTGAAGATTGAGCCGCACCAGTTGCGGTCCGAACCGATGTTAGCGACGCCGGCGATCGCGGTGTCGTGCTGCCCGTAGAGCGATCCGTCGATCACCCGCGCGACGGTCGAGCCCGGACCGCGTGCCCATGTATCGGCGCGCAGCGCTTCCTGGAATAGCGTGCCGAGGTATACCAGGCTGGTCTGCTGGCCCAGGTATTCCTTGGTGATCTCCAGCTCGAGCATCAAATGGGTGTGCGGCATCGCGCCGAACAGCGGATGAAAGGGCTCGCGCGGCTGGAAGTCGAGCGGTCCGTTCTTGACCTGCAGGATCACGTTGCGGTCGAATTTGCCGTCGAGCGGCTTGAAGATGTCGTAGGACTGGCGGACGCGGTCCTCGGAGTGCGGGTTCGTCGAGTAGACGAACGCACGCCACATGACGATGCCGTGGTATGGCGCGAGCGCCCGGGCGAGCAGATTGGCGCCCTGGGCCTGGGTGCGGCCGTAGTTCTCAGGCCCCGGTTCGCCCTCGGAATCCGCCTTCATCAGGAAGCCGCCGAAATCCGGGATGGCCCTGTAGATCTCGGCGACCTTGGCCTGCCACCAGGTCTGCACCGCCGTATCGAGCGGATCGGCAGTGGCGAGTTTCCCGACCGTGATGGGTGCGCTGAACGGGACGGACAGGTAGACGCGGATGCCGTAGGGGCGCAGTACCTTGGCGAGCGCAGCCACCTTGGTGAGGTACAGCGGGGTGAGGATCCACGGACTGGCGTTGACGTTGTTCAGTACGACGCCGTTGATCCCGACCGACGCGCATGCGCGTGCGAAGTCGGTGTACCGCGGGGAGAGATACGTGGGCAGTTCGCGCCATTTCCAGATCGAATCGCCCGCGTAGCCACGCTCGACGCTGCCGTTGAGATTGTCCCAGAAGTCGAGCACGCGGCGACGGATCTTCGGCCGCGAGGCAATGGCGAGCGGCTCGAGCGGCTGGCGGGTTTGCATCTGGCGCAGGAAGCGGAAGACCCCGTAGAGCACGCCCACGTCGGTATTGCCGGCGATGACCGTAACGTGGCGTCCACGAAGTTCAAGCGTACGGATCACGTAGCCCTGGCGGCCGAGCCGGCGCAGACCCAGGTGCAGCGGACGGAGCAACGGCGCGCTCTGCGGTGTGCCGAGCACGATCGCGCCATTGCGCGTGACGGCCGGCTCGGTCGGCACAGGCCGTGCCAGCATTCCCGTGAGCCCGCGCTCGAGCTCCTCGCTGGCTGCCCGCAGCGTCGGGGAACGCGCAGCGCCGGGCACCAGCAGCTCGCGTGCCGAGCGGCGGTAGCGCTGCAGCCATGCACCGTGTACCGGCACGTAGCGCAGCCAGAGCCGGTAACCGTCAGCGGCGTGGGCTGCGGCGAAGAGCGTCGGCAGGGCGAGCAGGGCGGCGGCCCCGAGGACTGTGGTGCAGCGTCGTGCTGCCTGGGTCAACTGCGACATGCGCCCCCCGGCGATGGTGATTGCGTTGCAAAATGATAACGCTACCATTACGCTGCGGGCAATGAGACCCGAGCAGCTGAGCGAGGCCACCCTGGCGCACGCCCGTGCAGTGGTCGCGCGTCCGCGCTACGTGCGAGGGGCATGCCACATCGGCTGGCTGCACTTTGGTCCCGGTGCGTTTCATCGGGCGCATCAAGCGTACTACGCCGACCGGCTGCTTGAGCAGGATCCGCGCTGGGCGATCAGCGCCGTTGCACTGCACAGTAGCGAGGTTCGCGACGCGCTTGCGCCTCAGGATGAGCTGTATTGTCTGGTCGAGCTCGCCGAGACGGCGCGCTTGCGCGTGATTGGTGCGCTGGGCGAGATCCTGGTCGCTCCTCGGCAGCGGCCCGCGGTGTATGCGCGCCTCGAGTCGCCCGAGACGCGTCTCGTGACGCTCACCGTTACCGAAAAGGGTTACTGTCTCGGCGGCGACGGGCGACTCGACCTCGAGCATCCGGACATCGCGCACGATCTGCGGGCCGATGGCGCAGTGCGCAGTGTCATCGGATTTCTTGCCGAAGGGCTGCGGCGACGGCGTGTGCGCGGTACGGCTCCGTTTGCTGTGGTCAGCTGCGACAATCTGCCCGACAACGGACCGACGTTGCGTGCGGCGGTTACGGCTTTCGCCGCCGAGCATGATCCTGAGCTCGCGCGCTGGATCGAGCAGGAAGTATCGTTTCCGCGCACCATGGTCGACAGCATCACGCCGGCCACCGATGCGGACCTGATCGCGCGCGTCGCCGCCGAGAGCGGCTTGTACGACGCCTGGCCGGTGCAGCGCGAGCAGTTCACGCAGTGGGTGATCGAGGATGTCCCGGCGGTGCGGGTCGCGGACTGGGCTGCAGTCGGCGTGACGCTGACTCGGGACGTCACGCTTTATGATCGTGCCAAGCTCAGAGTAGTCAACGGCGCTCATTCGGCGCTGGCCTACCTCGGACTCTTGCGCGGCCACGCGACGGTGGCCGAGGCGATGCGCGATCCGCAGGTTGCGCGCTATGTGGAGCGCCTGTTGCGCGAAGAAATCGCGCCCGGCCTGCCCGCAAGTGAATCGCTCGACATCGGGGCCTACATCGAGGCGACG
This sequence comes from Pseudomonadota bacterium, assembly GCA_028067895.1. Classification (GTDB taxonomy): domain Bacteria; phylum Pseudomonadota; class Gammaproteobacteria; order Steroidobacterales; family Steroidobacteraceae; genus 13-2-20CM-66-19. The sequence goes on from JAPTUI010000275.1 coordinate 10,052, forward strand.
CTCGAGCGATTTCGAGCTCCGAGCGTCAGGCATCAGCTCGCGCAGATTGCCTGGGACGGCTCGAAGAAACTTCCGGTGCGTCTGCTGCCGAGCGTCGCCGCTGCCATGACTGCTGGTCGCTCCTGGGCGCGACTCGCCCTGGCGCTCGCGGCTTGGATGCGCTTTGTGATCGGGCGAGCACGTGCCGGCGGAGCACTGACCGATCCGCATGCCGAGCGACTGCTCGCCCTCGGCCGGGCCTGTACCGATCAGCCGGAGCAGGACGTCGCCCGCTTCCTTGGACTGGAGGGCATTTTCCCGCCGGCCCTAGCGGGGGCGGCGGTATTCACGGCCGCAGTCGTGGCTGCGTACCGCACGCTGGGTGCCAACGGTTCACTGCCGGATTAGGCGCGCACGTAGAGTGCTGCCGGGTCGCGAGCAGGGGCGCACCCTGCACCGGCGCGCCGGCAGCGGGAGCTGACGCTCCCCGAGGCGCGCGCCTTGCGGGCCTTCGCGCGCGACCGGGCCGGTGGGTGATCGGTACCATGCCCGACGAATCAATATGATGACAGGGGGGCGGATGAAACAAGTGCGTCATTGGGCTGTATGGGCGGCACTGGCCCTCGGTGTGCTGGTTGCGCCCGGCGCGCGAGCCGAGCCGCTCCCGCGACTGATCAGCGCGCACGGCCGCTACGAACTTCGGGTCGACGGCAAGCCGTACCTGGTGCTCGGCGCGCAGGTGAACAATTCCAGCAATTACCGCTCGATGCTGCCGCAAGTGTGGCCGGCGATGCGTGCGATTGACGCCAATACCATCTTCATGCCCATTGCCTGGGAGCAGATCGAGCCGCGCGAGGGGCAGTTCGATTTCTTGTTTCTCGACCATTTCCTGCGCGCAGCGCGCCGGCATCACCTGCATGCGATCCTGCTTTGGTTCGGGACATGGAAAAACGGCGGTCCGGGATACACCCCGGAGTGGGTAAAGCTCGATAACAGCCGCTTTCCCCGGGTCGTGAATCGCGACGGTGATCCGATGCCCTCGTTGTCCCCGCTCGCCCATGCGACGCTTGCGGCGGACCGGCGCGCATTCGTGGCATTGATGCGTCACCTGAAGGCGATCGATCCGCAGCACACCGTGATCATGGTGCAGGTCGAGAACGAGACCGGCACGTACGGGTGCGTACGGGACTATTCGGCGCGCGCCGATCGGCTGTTCGACCGGCCGGTGCCGCGGCGCCTGAGGCGAGCGCTGCACCTCGGGCCGGGCACTTGGCGCGCGCTGTTCGGATCGAAAGCAGGGGAGTTCTTTCATGCCTGGAACATCGGGCGCTTCGTCGAGAAGGTCGCCGCCGCCGGCCAGGCGGTCGATCCGCTTCCGATGTATGTCAATGCCGCGTTGCGCGACCCGCTCCACCCTGGTCCGCCGATCACTTACGTGAGCGGCGGTCCGACCGATGACGCGCTCGGGGTGTGGAAGGCAGCGGCGCCGGACATCGCGCTGATCGGACCGGACATTTACATGCCCGACTCGGCGCGCTACTTAAGGGTGCTGCAGCTATATCACCGTCCCGACAACGCCTTGTTCGTGGCCGAGACCGGCAATGCTGCACCGTATGCCCGTTACCTCTTCGCCGCCCTCGGGCATCAGGCGATCGGCTTCGATCCGTTCGGCATTGATTTCACCGGGTATGTCAACTATCCGCTGGGTGCGCGCGTGGTCGACGCCGCGACCCTCGCGCCGTTTGCGCTGGAATACCGACTGCTGCGACCGATGCAGTCGCTGCTGGCGAGGCTGAGTTTCGCCGGCCGGCTGCATGGGGTGGCGGAACTCGACGATGAGCGGCCACAGACCCTCGAGCTGGGACGCTGGCAGGTCAAAGTGACCTACAACATGCCGATGTTCGGCACGACTCCCTTTGTGCGCCGAATGAAGCCCGTCGGCGGTGCATTGATCGCCCAGCTGGGACCGGATGAGTTTCTAGTCACCGGTATCCACGCCCGCGTCAGCTTTTCCCTGGCACGCCCGCGTCGTGGGCAACGCGTGCAATACGTCCGAGTCGTCCAAGGTCACTATCACGACGGCGTGTGGAATTTCATACGTGTCTGGAATGGCGATCAGACCGATTGGGGCCTGAATTTCACCACTCTCCAACAGGTGCTGCACGTGCACCTGGCAACTTACTGAACCCTAGGGGCGACTGATGTCACAAAACTGCTTCACGGCGTTGCGTCGGATGGCGAGCCGCGGCGTGCTGGGGTGGACGATGCTCGCTGCACTGCTCCTGCCGGGCGCTGCGCGCGCGGGCGGAGCAGTCGAGCGCATTGCGGGTGGAATCATCGTCACGCCGATTGCCGGGGCGGCGCGGCGTGTGCGGCTGGAGGCTGTCGCGCCGCAGATCATCCGGGTGACGGCGTTCCCGAGCGCAGACCTGTCGCTGCCGAGGAACCTCATGGTGGTTCGTACTCTCGGTCCGGGCGCGCCGTTCACCGTTCGTCAGAGCGGCGACACCGTAGCGCTCAGTACTGCGGATCTGACCGCGCAGGTTCGCCTCGGTGACGGCCAGGTCATCTTTCGCAACGCGCACGGCCGGGTGATCTCACGCGAGCTGCCGGGTGGCAGCCGCTTCAAACCTGTGACGATCGGCGGCGATTCATATTTTGCGATCCGTCAGCAGTTCGAATCGACTCCCGGCGAGGCCTTCTATGGACTCGGGCAGCATCAGACCGGCATCATCGATTATAAAGGCCGAAGTCTCACGCTCGCTCAGCACAACATGAATGTGGTCGTGCCGTTCGTCGTGTCCAGCCGCGATTACGGCATACTCTGGGACAATACATCAATCACGCGGTTCGGCAACCCACGCCCATGGCAACAGCTCTCCAAGAGTCTGATTCTCTACAATGATCACGGCCGGCGCGGCGGGCTCACAGCCCGCTACTACGTGCACGGCAAGCTGGTGCTCGAGCGCACCGAGCGCAATATCGACTATCAATATTTGACCTGGCACGCGCACTATCCGCGTTCTTTTCCCAAGGCGCTCGTCAAGCTGCCGCACGTGAAAGTCGTGTGGACGGGGCAGATCGAGGCGCGCAGCAGCGGGCTGCACACCTTCAGCCTCTACGGCAGTGATTATCAACAGCTGTGGATCGACGGGCATGAGGTCATCGACGCCTGGCGGCAGAACTGGAACCCCTGGTACCGGAACTTCCGCTTGCGCCTGCAAGCGGGTCAACGGGTTCCGATCCGGCTGGTGTGGCGCCGCGAGGGCGGTTACATCGCGCTGCTGCACCGACCGCCGCGCCCGGCGGCGGTGCGCCGCCGGCTCTCGCTGTACTCGCAAGCCGGACGGGCCATCGATTACTACTTCATCCATGGAGCGAACCTGGATCAGGTCATTGCCGGATACCGTTATGTCACTGGCCGGGCCGTGCTGCTGCCTCGCTGGGCATACGGATTCTGGCAGAGCCGGGATCATTACCAAACCGAGCGGCAACTGCTCGGCGTGGTACAGAAGTATCGCGCGCTCGGCATTCCGCTTGACAACATCGTGCAGGATTGGCGCTATTGGAGGAATGATGCCTGGGGCTCGGATCGCTTCGATCCGAAGCGCTATCCGCATCCGCGAGCGATGATTGCCAAGATTCACGCCCTGCACGCGCACTTCATGATCTCGGTTTGGCCGAAGTTTTATCCGAGCACCCGGCATTTCAAGGCGCTCGCGCGGATCGGCGGCATGTTT